>NZ_RIBZ01000826.1:0-16007 GCF_003721215.1 Streptomyces botrytidirepellens | reverse complement strand
CGGCAGCGCCCGAGGCCCCCGCCGACGACGCCCTCGCCGAGCCCGCCGCCCCCGAGGCCCCGTCGGCCGCGGTGGCCCCCGTCAGGGGTTGGGGCTCCGCCGACCTCGGGGCGCCGACCACCTTCGTCCTGCTCCGGCACGGCGAGACGCCGCTCACTCCGGAGAAGCGCTTCTCCGGCAGCGGCGGCACCGACCCCGGCCTCTCCGACATCGGCCGCCGCCAGGCCGAGCTGGTCGCGGCCTCCCTCGCCGCGCGCGGCACCATCCAGGCCATCGTCAGCTCGCCCCTGAAGCGCTGCCGCGAGACCGCCGACGCCGTGGCCGCCCGGCTCGGCCTCGACGTCCGCGTCGACGAGGGGCTGCGCGAGACGGACTTCGGCGCCTGGGAGGGCCTGACCTTCGCCGAGGTGCGCGACCGCCACCCGGACGACCTCGACGCCTGGCTCGCCTCCTCCAAAACCGCACCCACGGGCGGCGGCGAGTCCTTCGCCGCGGTCGCCCGCCGCGTCGCCCTCTCCCGTGACAAGCTGATCGCCCGCTACGCGGGCCGCACGGTGCTCCTCGTCACCCACGTCACGCCGATCAAGACCCTGACCCGCTTGGCCCTCGGCGCCCCGCCGGAGTCCCTGTTCCGCATGGAACTCTCGGCGGCGTCCCTGTCGGCGGTGGCGTACTACGGCGACGGCAACGCCTCCCTGCGCCTCCTGAACGACACCTCCCACCTGCGGTAGGCCTTGCGGCTGCGGCAGGCGCCCGCGCCTTCGTCGGCAGCCCACTTTCCTACTCGTTTGATAAAGTGGGTCCATGTCAGAGACTGAGGAGTCGTACAGCATCGGTGAGGGGCCGGCCACCCGGGTCAGTCTCTCCCTCCCCGAAGGGACCGCCGAGGCGATCCGTGCGCGCGTCGGCAAGCGGGAATTCTCGGCGTTCATCACCGAAGCCGTGGAACGCGAGCTGCGCGGTCAGATTCTGGACGAGTACCTGGCCGACTACGAACGGCGCAAGGGCCCGGTCTCGGCGGAGGCACAGGAGCGGGCGCGTCAGGTCTTCGACGAGGCGTTCGCCGAGGACGAGCAGTGGCCCGCCGCAAGCTGAGCCACGACGGGACGCTCGTCCTGGACAGTGAGGGCCTCTCCAAGCTGCTGGGCGATGACGAATCGGTCGTCGCCCTGGTCGCGGAGGCGCGAAGGCGGGGTATGGAAGCCGTGGTCTGCGCGCTCACCGTCATCGAGGCCGTGCATGCGCGCATCGACAAGGCCCGGCTGGGCTGGGTCCTTTCCGGCCTCCGTGTCCTCCCGGTGGGGGAGGAGGAGGCGAAGGCGGCCTCGGCGCTGCTGATGGGGGCCGGTCTGCACGGCCACAAGTACGCGATCGACGCGGCCGTGGCGGCGACCGCCCTCAAACAGCGGCACCCTGTCGTCGTGCTGACCTCCGACGTGGACGACATGACCAAGCTCTGCGGCGACCGGGTGCGCCTGGTCGCCGTGTGACCGGCTCCGGCCCCGACTCACGGTTGTGGGCCGGGGCCGAGCGATCGTCTTCCTCAGTGCATGCGGCGGTAGGTGCGAATGGCCTCGCGGGCCCTGCGGATCGCCGTCCGGAGGTCCTCCGCCGCACTCAGCGGCGGCGTCCCCTCATGAACTGCCCAGGTCGACCGGTAGGAGTCCAGGCGGCCGCCCACACGGGCAAGCGAAGGTTGCACCTCTTCGGGGGCATCGTCCTCAGCCTGCCGGAGGCGCCGCGAGAGCTGCGCCAGGATCTCGGGGGTGGAGGTCGTGGGCGGTTCGTCGATGGTGCGCTCGATCTCGACCAGCACGTCCACTGCGGGCTGAGTGTCTTCCTGCCGCTCCGTCTGGCCTTCCTTTCGGCGATCGTTCCGCTGCTGCAGTCTGTACCTGGCCCATACGGCCAGCAGCGCCGCGACGGCCGCCACAACTACCTTGACGACAAGTGTCGCCATCATCTCTCTGCCGCTCACCGCAGCTCTCCCCCTCATTCGGGCGTGTTGATAGCCAGGTTTCGGCGTCGATGACGCTTTTCCTGCCACGCAGGACGACAATAGCCAGAACTGCGGGGGTAGTTGTGCCGTTTAGAGGCCCCCTGGGCGTTGCCTCTGCTGCTGAGGGGCGATGACCTGCGGCAATGTGCTTCAAAAAAGCTGCGGGATCCCCGCAGTTCAACTGCGGGGATCCTGGAGTGGCTTTCTGTTCCCCGTAGTTCAGGTTCCGTCGGGGCGGCCGTAGCGGACCCAGTGGAACCGAGGAGAAGCGGGATCCCCCAGTGCGGCCATCGTCTTCGAGCCGTTGTCCTTGACGCCGCCTGCCAGGGAAAACGCCCCGGTGGCGGTCTGTTTGCCCGCTGTGCCCTCCCAGTATTTGGGGTCCCTGTTCCACTTGACCTGGGCCAGCAGGTTCATCAACTCATCGGGCGTCAGCGCGTCGTCCTCCACCTTGCTCCTGCTCCACGACGTGACGCGGTGCGCGACGGCCCCCAGCGCTGCGAAGACGGCGGGGGAGGCAATCACGGTGGAGTTCCGGGCCATGAAGGCCGGGCCGAACGTGTCCAGGATCCGGGTCAGTACGGCATGGATCTCCGCCGTGGCGGCCTCGTGCGTGCACCCTTCGGGGAGATCCGGAATCGGGCCGCTGGTTTTCTCGAATCCGGCCTTACCGAAGATCATCGTGATCACGAACGAGCGGAGCGTCGACAGCGTCATCCACTCGGTGTCGGCCGCCTTCAGCTGCCGCTGGCGGACGGAGACCACGTTTTCGAGCGGAACCGAACCGTCTCCTGAGGGTGCGGCTACCTGAACCTCCTTGAGCAGCGTCAACGTGATGTTGGTCGCCAGGTTGGAGGAGTCCGACGCGAGGGCGACGTTCTTATTCGGAACGACGCCCAGCAGATTGCGGTCGTGGAAGATCTGACGTGCTGCCACAAGATCGATGTCGTGGTAGACCTCGACGCCGACCAGCCGCGCGTTGATGGCGTTGATGGCGGCATCGTCGGTGAGGCCGTAGAGAGCGGGATCTTCGCGCAGCAGGAAGTGCGCAAGATGCTGGGTCTCGGCATCCATCAGTACGCCCGTGACGTCGAACGGCAGGTAGGTGATGGCATCCGGGCCGAAGGGACTTTGTACGCGATCGATTCGCAGGCGCCTGCGGACCCATAGAGCGAAGGGCGGGGTGGCCCAGCGCTCGTCGCGCTCGCCCTGCAGCACCTCGGCCAGGTACCGGGCGTATGCCTTCGCGTTCTCGGCCTTCTTGGTCGACTTGATGTTGCGCTGGACCTCGTTACGGGTCTCGGCTTGCTTCTTTTCCTCGCCCTGCAGATAGCGCAGCGCTTGCGGGTTCTCTGCCTTCCTGGGGTCGGGGACGATCCGCGCCAGCTGACCCCACGGCATGGTCGTCATGAAACGGGTCGGACTCAGCTCCAACACCCGCAGCGGATCGCCGAGTCGTCGATCGACCTCGTTCACATACCCCGTCGTCTGGTCGGTCACCAAGCCCCCTGTTCCACCCCTGAAACCCCCGGGAGGCTTTCGGTCCCGGCGGGTTGTACATCTCTCCGAGCATAACCAGGTGCGGGGAGCCGTCAGACGAGTTCGGCCATCCCGTAGTCGTGCGCAAGCCGGTCTGTGGTGGCCGTCGTTGGGTTGTCAGGCCCGCAGGGCGGCCGCCTCTCGGGCCAGGGACTCCACGCGCGCCCAGTCGCCCGCCGCCACGGCGTCCGGCGGCAGCATCCATGTGCCGCCCACGCAGCCCACGTTGGGCAGCGCGAGGTACTCGGGGGCGCGGGAGGCGTTGACGCCGCCGGTGGGGCAGAAGCGGGCGTCCGGGAGCGGGGACGCGAGGGCCTTGAGGTAGGCCGTACCGCCGGACGGCTCGGCCGGGAAGAACTTCATCTCGGTCACCCCGCGCTCCAGCAGCGCCACGACCTCCGACGTGGTCGAGACGCCCGGCAGCGACGGAATCCCCGAGTCCCGCATGGCGCCCAGCAGCCGGTCCGTCCAGCTCGGGCTGACCAGGAAGCGGGACCCGGCCGCGACGGCGGTGTCCACGTGGCCGGGCGTCAGCACCGTACCCGCGCCGACGATCGCCTCCGGCACCTCCGCCGCGATCGCCCGGATGGCGTCGGCGGCGGCCGGGGTGCGGAAGGTGACCTCGATAGCGGGAAGGCCACCCGCGACCAGGGCACGGGCCATCGGCACCGCGTCGGCCGCGTCGTCGATGACGACGACGGGGATGACGGGGGCGAGATCGAGCAGGGAGGGGGAGGGCGCGGTGTCAGTCACGGCACCATTCTGCGGGCGCGTGGCATGACCCGCAACGCGTGTTGCGGAGGGCGCAATGCCGCATGCTGTGGCCGGTCCCCCAGGTCCAGCCCGGGCCAGGGCTAGAGCTCCGTGACCACGACGTCCAGCGCCCACGGCCGCCCCGTGCGCTCCGGAGCCGTCGCCTCCACCTCGTACCCGAACCCGCGCAGCGCCTCCACCAGCTCCGCGGGGCCCTTCGGCTCGGCTCCGGAGGTCAGCAGGTCGCGCACCATCCGGCCCTTCGTCGCCTTGTTGAAGTGGCTCACCACGGACCGCTTCTCCACGCCGTCCACGATCTTCGACTGGAGCACCCGCACCGTCGCCGTGCGCTCCGCGACCTCACCCTTCGGCTTCCACGCCGTCGTGTACGCCGCCGACCGCAGGTCGAGGACCAGGCCGGTCCCGGCGGCCTCCGGGAGGACGGTGGCCATCGGCGTACGCCAGAAGGCGCCGAGCGCGCCGAGGCCCGGGAGCTTGACGCCCATCGAGCAGCGGTACGACGGGATGCGGTCATCGATCCGTACCGCACCCCACAGGCCCGAGAAGACCAGCAGCGAGCGTTCGGCGCGGGCCAGGGCGGGGGCCGGGAGGGAGGCGAGGCCGAGCGCGTCGTACAGCACGCCGGTGTAGATCTCCCCGGCGGGCCGCGTCCCGGCCGACCGGAGCGCCGCGTTCTTGGCGACCTCGCCGCGCAGCCCCGCGCTGAGCCCCAGCACCTCGGCCGCCTTCGCCTCGTCGCCCGAGCAGAGCGTGACCAGCTCGTCCAGGACCCGGGCCCGTGCCTCGCCGAGGCCCGGGAGCGACAGCGATCCCAGGTCCAGCGGGGATCGGGAGCCTCCCGTGGCCTTTCCCTCGGACGGCGGCAGCAGGACGAGCACGGTCTCTCCTCGAAAGCTTCGGCGGCATGGCACGGGGTAGCGCCGCTGGCGCCACCCCAGCCCCGCAGCCTACGGCCTACGCGCCCGCCTCCCGCAGCCACACCGTGGTGTCCGGCGGCAGCTCGTCCGACAACGGGCCGCTACTCAGGACCACCTCGCCCACGGCGGGCAGCGGGACGGCGGCCGACGACAGGTTGGTGACGCTGTGCCAGCCGCCGGGGCGGCGGAAGTGCAGCACCCCGGCGCTCAGCTCCGCGACCGAGCCCTGCCACTCCACCGTCTCGTCCGTCCCCGCGCGCCGCAGCTCCCGCCGCAGCCGCAGGGCCTCCCGGTACAGCTCCAGCGTCGAACCGGCCCGCCCCTCCTGCGCCTCGACCGACAGCTCCCCGAACCCCTCCGGCTGCGGCAGCCACGCGCCGCCCGCGCCGAAGCCGTACGAGGGGCCGGTACGTGCCCACGGCAGCGGCACCCGGCAGCCGTCCCGGCCCTTGACCCGGTGGCCGCTGCGCTCCCAGGTGGGGTCCTGGAGTACGTCCACGGGCAGGTCGGCGACCTCCGGAAGCCCCAGTTCCTCGCCCTGGTAGAGGTACGAAGAACCGGGCAGGGCCAGCATCAGCAGCGTCGCGGCACGGGCCCGGCGCAGCCCCAGCGCGAGGTCGGTCTCCGGTTCCCGGCCGTCGGCCAGCAGCCAGGCGTCCCGGCCCGGGCCCGTCAGATCGTCCGGCAGGGCGAGTCGGCTGCGGTGCCGGATCACATCGTGGTTGGAGAGCACCCAGGTGGCCGAGGCGCCCGCCTCGCGGGCGGCGGACAGCGCGCCGTCGATGACGGAGTGCAGGGCGGGGGCGTTGAGCGGGGCGTTGAGGAAGTCGAAGTTGAACGCCTGGCCCAGCTCGTCCGCGCGGGCGTACGACACCCGGCGGGAGTTGCGCACCCACGCCTCGGCGACCCCGATCCGCGGCGGGTCGTACTCGTCGAACACCGTGCGCCACTCGCGGAAGATCCCGTGCACCTCGTCGCGGTCCCACAGCGGATGGCTGCCGTCCTCCGGCAGGTCCTCCGGCTCGTAGCCGGGCACGTCGCCGATGTCGCGCAGCGGCTCGGCCAGGTCCTTGGCCAGCCCGTGCGCGACGTCCACCCGGAAACCGGCCACGCCCCGGTCGGACCAGAAGCGCAGCGTGGTGAGGAAGTCGGCGCGCACCTCGGGGTGGTCCCAGTTGAGGTCGGGCTGTTCGGGGGCGAAGAGGTGGAGGTACCACTGCCCGTCGGGCAGCCGGGTCCACGCGGGGCCGCCGAAGCACGAGACCCAGTCGGTGGGCGGCCGCCCACCGCCCGCCCCGCGCCCCTCGCGGAAGACGTACCGCTCGCGGGCCGGGCTGCCCGGGCCCGCGCGCAGGGCCTCCTGGAACCAGGCGTGGTCGTTCGAGGTGTGGTTGGGGACGATGTCCACCATCACCTTGAACCCGAGCCGGTCGGCCTCCGCGACCAGCCGGTCGAAGTCGTCGAGCGTGCCGAGCCGCGGATCGACGTCGCGGTAGTCGGCCACGTCGTAGCCGCCGTCGGCGAGCGCGGACGGATAGAAGGGGCTCAGCCAGACGGCGTCCACGCCGAGCCCGGCGAGGTACGGCAACCGACCGGTGATCCCGGGCAGATCGCCGATGCCGTCGGCGTCGGAGTCGGCGAAGCTGCGGGGATAGATCTGATAGATGACGGCCTGCCGCCACCAGTCGCTGTTCACGGGGTCGTCGCTCACGGTGTCCTCGCCGTGGAAGGAGGGGGTCCAGCCGTCCAGGCAGTGTCCCCGGGCGCGGCGCGGTCTGTCGAGAGGGCAAGATCGCCCGCCGGAGCCGCCCCGGCGTGCGCGCTTCTGTGCCACGATCGAGTGAGGAAGATCCTTTCCGTGAGGTCCGACCCCCTCCCTGCCTAGGCTGGCGGAATGGCGTGCGAACTGCCCTCCCACGTGGAAGTGGCGCTTGAGGGTTTCCTGGCTCTGGAGACACCGGAAGGCTTCCGGGCCGAGCTGATCGAGGACGAGATCGTGATCACTCCGCCGCCCGACGGAGACCACGAGGACTACCTGAGCCTCATCGTGAGTGAGGTGATCAATAAGGCCGCCTTGGACATGGACTTCTCCGGCAATAAGGGCCTCAAGATCCCGCGCGAGGGCTTGTGCGCATGCAACCACGTGATCCCCGACTGCTCCTTCGTCCCCAGTGAGCTGCGGCTCTTCCGGGGCGCCGAGTCCTGGATGCCCTGCGAGGGCGTGTCCATGGTCGCCGAGGTCACCTCGACCAAGCCGGACCGGGACCGTACGGCGAAGCGCCACTGCTACGCCCGTGGCGGGATCCCCCTCTATCTGCTCGTCGACCGGGAGAAGAGCGACGTGACGCTCTTCAGCGACCCGGAGAACGCCGACTACCGCCAGCACGTCACGGTCCCCTTCGGCAAGCAGCTCGACCTGCCCGCTCCGTTCTCCTTCTCGCTGGAGACGACCGACTTCGTCCGAGCCGCCCCGCCCGGCCCGGTACCATGGTCACTACGGCGGACGAGCCGGCCGGGCGGTCGCGTCGGGGTCCTTCGGGATCCCGCCGAGGAACGTCCGGGCTCCACACGGCAGGGTGGTGGGTAACGCCCACCCGGGGTGACCCGCGGGACAGTGCCACAGAAAACAGACCGCCGGGGCCGCAAGGCGCCCGGTAAGGGTGAAACGGTGGTGTAAGAGACCACCAGTGCCCAGGGTGACCTGGGCAGCTAGGTAAACCCCACCCGGAGCAAGGTCAAGAGGAGCCACCGCAAGGCGGCTCTGCGCGGATGATCGAGGGCTGCCCGCCCGAGTCCGCGGGTAGACCGCACGAGGCCGGCGGCAACGTCGGCCCTAGATGGATGGCCGCCTCCCCGCGGGCCGCAAGGCCCACGGGAGACAGAACCCGGCGTACAGGCCGCCTCGTCCGCCGCCAGCTCTCCTTGGGAAGGGCCTCCGACCTGCGTCGGAGGGCCTTCCCACGCTTGCTGCTCACCGTCAGGGCGCCACCTCCGCGGTGGCGAGCCGGTCCACCACGGCCTGGTAGTGGGTCAGGCCGTGGTCGACCCATTGTCGGGCGCTCTCGCGGGCCGTCCTGCCGTAGGTGCCCGGTCGGTCGCGCACGCCGTGGGTCAGCATGAGGTCGACGAGGCCGACGAGATAGTCACCGGAGAGTTCGCGCTCGTAGTAGCCGGTGGAGCCGAGCATGGCGTCCAGCGGGTGGTCGTACGGCGCGCCCGTGGTGAGCAGGAAGCGGACCTGGTTCCGCAGGACGCGCAACAAGTCGTCGTAGCGGTACGGCAGCCTGGAGACGAGTGAGTCCACGCGCGTGTGCGCGAGTTCGCCGCTGACGGCTCCCCGGTCCAGCAGCAGGCGCACCTGCTGCTCCGGGTACGGGTCGGAGCGGATGGCCAGGTCGAGCAGGGTCTGCCCGGCGGTGTTGACGGCGTTGATGTCGGCGCCCGCGTCGAGCAGGGACCACAGGATGGTCCAGTGCTCGTCACCGTCGACCCGGCGGGCGGTGGGGTGGGGGCGGTCCGGGCGGTCGGCGGTGGCGAACTGGGGTGCGTTGCCGAAGGGCGCCTGGACGCGCGGATCGGCGCCCGCCGCCAGCAGCGCGTCGACGGCCCCGGGCGTACGCGCCGCCACGGCATGGTGCAGCGGGGCCGTGCCGTACTCGTCGAGCGTGTCGACGTCGGCGCCCTCGCCGATCGCGGCACGCAGCGCGGCCAGATCGCCGGAGGCGGCGGCCCGCAGCAGGGCGCGGGCGGCCGGGTCCGGCGTACCGAGAGGCGGGAGTTCGAGGATCGCGAACGCCACCTCCTGGTGCGGCGGGGCGGCGCTGGCCAGCATCACGAACCGCGCCCCGGGGAGCCGTGCCGTCACATGGCCCAGGTAGGGGTCCTTCTCGAACTCCTCGGTCAGGAAGTCCATCGGGCCGAGGACACCGCAGAGCAACTGGGCCACGGAGCGGCGCCGCGGGTCCCGTATGCCCTGGAGGAGGGCGATCCAGTCGTCCTCGCCTTCGCCCACCGCATCCGCGCCGAAGTCGGCCGCCTCCTCCGCCCACGCCTCCTGGTCGAGCTCCGTCAGCCACTCCTCGTCGGGGAGTTCCTCGCCGAGGAGGTCCAGCGCCTCGTAGACGGAGGTCGCGACGCCGATGAGGGCGAAGGAGGCGCCGTCCTCGTCCTCGTCTTCGTCCTCCGCCTCGTCCGTGTCCTCGGCGGCGGGGGCCGGGGCGCCGAAGAGTTTCGCGAGGTCCGCGTCGTCGAAGCTCCACTCGTCGATGTCGTACTGCACCACCGCGTAGCGCCCACCGGTCAACTGCTCCCGCAGTTCCCCCGACTCGGCCTCCACCAGGCACCGCAACAGCTCCTCAAGATCCATGACCGGGATTCTCACAGGGGGGTGTGACAGCGACACGCTCAACGCCGTTGGAGGATCTGGTGATCGATGTCCGAGGCGGCCGGAGGATGGGCCGCTGTGTGACTCCCCGCGCCGACCCGGAACGTGGCCGTCAGGGCGAGCGCGGTCAGGGCGACTCCGCCCCAACTGAGCCAGGCCACCGCCGTGGTGAGCGGCATCCGGGTGGTCAGCAGCCCGACGGCGACCGCGGGGGCCCCGGAGCCCCAGTAGAACAGCAGATACAGGGCGGCCCCGATCCCCGCGCGCTGCCCGGCCGGGGTCCGCGCGTCGACCGCCCGCGCGGCGCCGCTGTAGGCGAGCCCGTGCCCGATACCGGCGAGGACGGCGGAGCCGAGCGTGGCGGGCAGCGAGGCGGCGCCGGTGGCCGCGAGCAGCACCAGGCTCCCGGCGAGCGCGGCGAGTCCGTACCGCTGGGCGGCGTACGCGGTGCGGCGCGCGGCGGCGAGCTGGGCCAGCAGCGACCAGAGCAGGACGCTTCCCAGCACCCCGCCGGTCAGGGCCGGGTGGTCGCCGTGCGGGGTCTGTTCGAGCAGCGCGGGCAGGAGGGCGAGGTAGATGCCGACGACGGCCCAGGCGAGGAACCCGGTCAGCCCGGCGACGAGGAAGAGCGCCCGGAGGGCCGGGGGGATGTGCGGCCTGGTGGGGCGCCACCGTCGCGGTACCCGTTCCTCACCGGTGGCCATCGGCGCGGGCACGGTCCGGCGCAGCCGGTGCCACACCCAGGCCAGCAGGGCCAGATGCAGCACGTACGGGGTGGTCAGCATGCCGGGGACGTACTCGGCGAGTACGCCCGAGGCCACCGGCCCCAGGGCGGTGCCCGCCGCGAAGGCGAGGCCAGCGAGCAGCGGTCCGGCGACGCGGGCCGTGGGGCCGCGGTGCCGGGCGATGAGCGCCTGGGCCGCTCCGGTCGCGGCGCCCAGGGCCAGCGCGTGGCCGATCCGGCCGGTGAAGAGCCAGAAGGGGCTGTCGGCGAGCAGGAAGCAGCATGAGCCCGCGGCGGCGAGCAGCACGCTCAACCGCAGCACCGGCCGGTCGCCGACGAGGTCGGCGGCGGGACCGCACAGCAGCAGCGCCGGTCCGCTGACCAGGGCGAACGTGGCGAAGAGCAGGGTCATCACCAGGTCGTCGTAGCCGAAGAGCCGCTGGTAGTCGGGATAGAGCGGGCTGGGGAGATAGGCGCCCGCCGTCAGCACCACCACCAGCAGTACGGTGGTCCGTACCGCCCGTTCCGACACCGTCTTGATAGCCCGCTGATCCGCCACGTCCGCCAGTGTGGGGCCGGGCGGGCGCGAAGAAAATCAAACGGTTCTGGGCCTCACCGTGCAAGCTATTTGCATGATTGACTCTCGGCTCCGGATCCTCCAGATGGTCGCCGAGCACGGCACGGTGACCGCCGCGGCACAGGCGCTGCACTACACGCCCTCCGCCGTCTCCTACCAACTGCGCCAGCTCGCCGCCGAGGTGGGAACGGACCTGGTGGTGCAGCAAGGCCGCGGCATCCGTCTGACCAACGCGGCCCGCATCCTGCTGCGCCACGCGGAGCGCCTCCAGGAACAGTGGGAACGCGCCCGTGCCGAGCTGGCCGCCGCCGGGACCGAGCCCACCGGGCAGGTCACCCTGTGCGGGTTCTCCACCGCGGCCAGCCGTCTGCTGCCGCCCGCCGCGGCCGAGCTGCGCGACGCCCACCCTCACCTCACGGTGCGGATCATCGAGGCCGAACCCGACCGCTGCTTCGACCTGTTGCTGTCGGACGAGGCCGACCTCGCGCTGCTCGTCGTCACCGCCGACTCCCCGCCCATGACCGACCAGCGCTTCGACCAGCGGCCGCTGCTGGACGACCCGCTGGACCTGGTCGTCCCCCGGAACCACCCGCTCACCCGGCGGCAGCGGGTCACGCTGGCCGACGCCGCGCGCGAACCGTGGATCGTGGGCAACCCGGGCACGACGTACCACCAGTTGGTGCTCGCCGCCTGCATGAGCGCGGGCTTCACGCCCCACATCGCCCACCACGCGGACGAGTGGGGCACCGGAACCGCCCTGGTGGCCCATGGCTTCGGCGTCATCCTCGTACCGCGCCTGGCGCAGCTGAGCGAGGAGTCGCTGGTGGCGCGCATCCCGCTGCACGGTGAACCGGCCCCGGCCCGCCGCATCATGGCGGTCACGCGCCTCGGGGCCAGGGAGATACCCGTCCTCACCCGCGCCGTCGAGACGATCACCGAGGCCGCCACGCGAGCCCTGTAAGCCGCCACGGAGAGTTCGGTGCCGGAGCAGCGCATCCAGAGCGGGCGTGCACGGCCGACGATCAAGGCCGTCGACACCCCGTATGCCGGGGCCGATGCGCTGGTGCACGAGGACGGGCGGCGGTTCGTGTGGCTGGTCAGCCAGTCGGCGGAGCCGCTCACGGTGCGCCCGGCGGCGGACGGGGCACTGCGCGACCTCGCGACGGGCGAACCGGTCACGGACGTCGGACTGGACGCGTACGGCGTACGGGTCCTGGAGCTGATCTGAGCGGGCGGATCCCCCCTCATATGGGCCTTTGACGTCATGCGTTCCGACGTCATTGGTCCGACCACTGGGCGCGCTCCCATATTCTGATCTCGATGCCCGCCATGCCTCTTTCGGGGGCTTTATCTCGGCGTCATCCCGGCCACAAAGCGGCGCGCCGGGGCCTCAACTCATTCGGCTTGTTCTGTTCGGTCCCGGCGGGTCCGGCGCGCCGTCGACCGTGCATGATGCGGCACGGTATGTCGGGGTAAATGCTTCGAGTTCGGGCGGTTCCGGCCCACCCTTTGCCCCTTATTCCCACGCCAAGTGGGTTGGCTTGAAGAGCTCTTGATGCGCACTCAGCGGCGCAGTGAAACTCCAAGAGGCACTCATGCATCAGGAGCCGACAAGCGACGTGCTGGGTCTCGCGAAACCGATTTCGCGGGGGGTGTGCGACGGGGGAAACTGATGGAGAAAGTGTGTGCATGGCGCCACATGTCTGCGCTTTCTTCACTTCCTCTCCTCATCTCTTGATGCGCGTAGAGAATGGAGGGGGAATGGCGACACACGCGGGCTATCCCGGCGTATACGTCGAAGAACTTCCCAGCAGCGTACGTACCGTCGCCTCGGTCACCACGTCGGTGACCGCATTCGTGGGCCACACCCGCCGCGGACCGTTGAACACGCCCGTGCGGATCACCAGCTTCGCCGACTTCGAGCGCCGCTTCGGCGGACTCACCTCGCAGAGCCCGGTCAGCTACGCCGTGCACCAGTTCTTCGGCAACGGCGGCACCGTCGCCGTGATCGTGCGCGTGGCCAAGTCCGGTACCGGCAAGGCGGCCTGCGTCACGCTCGACTCCACCGAGGGCCACAGCGAGTGCCCCGTACTGGAGGTGCACGCCAAGGAGCCCGGCGTGTGGGGTTCCGGTCTGCGGCTGGCCGTCGACTACGACACCAGGCACCCCGAGGAAACCTTCAACCTGCACGTCCTCGACGCGCGCGGCACCGCCCGCGAGACCTTCTCGGGCCTGTCCATGGACCCGGGCCACGGCCGCTACGTCGAGACGGTCGTGGGCTCCGGCTCCGGCCTGATCCGCGTCAAGGTCGTCGGCGAGGGCCGCCCGGACCCGTCCGGCACCGTGTCCAAGAAGTTCGCCGGCGAACTCCCCGACCTGAACGTCGAGCTGACCGTCAAGATCGGCGAGGTGGAGCGCGAGTTCACGCTCTACGACCCGGACTGCGACGGCGAGGCGCCCTGCGACGTCACCGAACTCGCCCTGCTCCTCGAGCACAAGCTGCGCGCCCTGCCGGACGCCCCCGGCCGGCACGCCTACGCGGGAGCGCAGGTCACCGCCTTCGGCCGCCGCCTCCAAGTGGTCGCCGGATCCACCGACCCCGAGGACGTCGTGCGGTTCGTCGGCGAGTGCGCCAACGACCTCGGCCTCGAAGCCTCCGTCAACCCGCCCGTCTTCCCGCTCACCGGCGGCGAGGACGGCGACCCGCCCGGCCCCCGCGACATCATCGGCGGCGAGGCCCGCAAGACCGGCCTCCAGGCGCTGCGGGACGTCGAGGACGTCAACCTGCTGTCGCTGCCGGAACTCGCCTCGTACGAGTCCGTCGAGGACATGGTCACCGTCATCTCGGCGGCCCAGCGGCTCTGCCAGGAGCGCCGGATCTTCCTGCTCGTCGACTCGCCGTCCGCCTGGGGCAGCGTGGACGCCGCGCGGGCCGGGATCGCCGCGTTCGAGCCGGTGCGCGGGAACCACGCGGGCCTGTACTTCCCGCACCTCCAGCTCACCGACCCGCTCACCGGCCGGCTGCGCTCCTTCCCGCCGTCCGGCGCGCTCGCGGGCGTCATCGCCCGTACGGACAGCGCGCGCGGCGTCTGGAAGGCCCCGGCCGGCACCGAGGCGCGGCTCGCCGGGGTGCGCTCCCTCACCGTCAAGCTGACCGACCGCGAGAACGGGCTGCTCAACCCGCTCGGCATCAACTGCCTGCGGACCTTCCCCATGGTGGGCCCCCTGGTGTGGGGCGCGCGCACCCTGGAGGGCTCGGACGCGGCGGACAGCGAGTGGAAGTACGTCCCGGTCCGGCGGCTCGCCCTGCACGTCGAGGAGAGCCTGCGCCGCGGTCTTCAGTGGGTCGTCTTCGAGCCCAACAACGAGCAGCTGTGGCAGCAGATCCGGCTGAACGCGTCGGCGTATCTGCACACGCTCTTCGAAAAGGGCGCCTTCAAGGGCGGCACTCCGCGCCAGGCCTATTTCGTCAAGTGCGACAAGGACACGACGACCGACGAGGACATCGACAACGGCATCGTCAATGTCGTGGTCGGCATCGCGCCCGTCAAGCCCGCGGAGTTCGTGATCGTCAAGATCCAGCAGATGGCCGGACAGTTCGAGATTTAGGAATGTGATGGCAGAGTTTCAGATCAACGCCCATCGCTTCGACCCGTACAAGAACTTCAAGTTTCTGGTCCTCTGGGACGGTCGTACGGTCGCGGGCATCAGCAAGATCAGCCCGCTGAAGCGCACCACCGAGGTGGTCAAACACCGGCACGGCGGCGACCCCAGCTCACCCCGGAAGTCCCCGGGCCGCTCCGAATTCGAGGGCGTGACCCTGGAGCGCGGCGTCACCCACGATCCCGAATTCGACCGCTGGGCCAACAAGGTGTGGCAGGTCGGCGCCGGGCTCGGTTCCGAAGTCTCGCTCGCCGACTTCCGCAAGGACATCGTGGTCCAGGTCCTCAACGAGGCCGGTCAGGTCGCCGTCTCGCACAAGCTCTACCGGGCCTGGCCGAGCGAATACCAGGTGCTGGGCGAGATGGACGCCAACGCCAACGCGGTCGCCATTCAGAGCCTGAAGCTCGAATGCGAGGGCTGGGAGCGGGACTACGAGGTGCCGGAGCCGGAAGAGCCCTCGTTCACCCACCCGGCGTGAGCGTCACAGCCGGAACGGAACAGAACGGTCTTTGAGGGATGGCGAATACGGGGACCGGGCCCGCGGAGCTGCTGGCCACCTGGGAAGCGGGGCTGGCACACCACGGCCCGGGCCGCGCCCTGCTGCTGCACCGGGCGGCCCGCCCCGAGTCCGGCACCGAGGAACTCCGGGCGGTGCCGGTCGGGGAGCGGGAGGCGGACCTGTACGCGCTGCGCCGCGCGCTCTTCGGCGAGCGGATGCAGGCGCGGGTCGAGTGCGGCGCGTGCGGCGAGGCCATGGAGTTCGACCTCGACGCACGCGACCTGGGCGCGCGGCCGCGGCCGCTGGGCGGGCCGGACGGCTCCGCTCCGGGTTCGGACGGCTCGCTCCGGGTGGAGGAGGGCGAGTGGACGGTCGCGTTCCGGCTGCCCACCGTCGCCGACATCGAAACGGCCGCCCGGACGGCCGCCGCCGAGGCCGACGCCGACCTGACCGTCGACGCGGACGACCGGGCCGCCCGGGCCCGGTCGCTGCTGCTGGCGCGCTGCGTCGTCTCCGCCGTACGGGCCGGGCGGCCGGTCCCGGCGGACCGGCTGCCGTCCGAACTGCCCGAGCGGGTACGCCAACGGCTCGCCGACGCCGCCGAACAGGCCGACCCGGCCGCCGACGTGACGCTCAACGTCGCCTGCCCCGAGTGCGGGGAGGCCACCCGGGCGGAGCTGGACATCGCCTCCTACCTCTGGACCGAACTCGACTCCTGGGCGCGGGACCTGCTGCTCGACGTCCACCTGCTGGCCACCGCGTACGGCTGGACCGAACCGGAGATCCTGGCGCTCAGCCCGCTGCGGCGCCGTTACTACCTGGAGCTGTGCGCCGATGCCTGACTACTTCGACCGGCTGCTCGCGCGGCACGCCCCCGCCCCGGCGGCGGCGCGTCCCGCCGACGGCCCCGACGGCCCCGCGCGGGTGCGGC
>NZ_RIBZ01000828.1:0-15981 GCF_003721215.1 Streptomyces botrytidirepellens | reverse complement strand
GCCGCCCGTCGGCCCGCTCGCGGGCCCCGGCCTCCCGCAGCTCCGCCAGCGCGGTGAGCGCGCGGCGGGCGTGCGGCAGCAGCAGGGCGCCCTCGTCGGTGAGGGCGACGCCCCGGGTGCGGTCGAAGAGGCGTACGCCCAGCAGCGCTTCCAGCCGGCGAAGCCCCTGCGACAGCGGCGGCTGGGTGATGCCCACGCGCTGCGCGGCGGCGCCGAAGTGCTGCTCCTCCGCCAGCGCGACAAAGATTTCCACGTGCCGTTCGGTCAGCAACGAGCCCCCCTGACATGCCCGGATATCCAAATGGAATCACGCGGAAGTCGAGAGTGTATTCGACATGGCGAACGGCCGCGGTCTTCACTGACGGCGTGCGACTCCGGCACGACTCCCGTCACACCGACCGTCACACCGACCGTCACACCGACCGTCACACCACGAGAAACGAGGACCGCCCGTGCAGCACATCACCCCACGCCCCGCCGCCCCGTCCCGCCGCCGCGCGCTGGCCCTGGGCGCCGGTACGGCCCTGGCCGCCCTGGTGGCCGTACCGTCCGCCGCGTCCGCCGCGTCCGCGGTGTCCCCCGCGGAGATCACCCGGCAACTGCGGGCGCTGGAGGAGGAGTACGCGGCCAGGCTGGGCGTGTTCGCGTTCGACCCGGCCACCGGGGCGACGGTGGCGTACCGCGCCGAGGAGCGCTTCCCGATCTGCTCCGTGTTCAAGGCGCTCGCCGCCGCGGCGGTCCTGCGCGACCTCGACCGCGACGGCGAATTCCTCGCCAAGCGCGTCCACTACACCCAGGAGTTCGTCCGGAAGGCGGGCTACGCCCCGGTCACGGGCAAGCCGGAGAACATCGAGGGCGGGCTGACCGTCGAGCAGCTGTGCGCCGCCGCCGTGAGCGAGAGCGACAACGCCGCCGCGAACCTGCTGCTCAGCGACCTGGGCGGGCCGACCGCGATCACCCGCTTCTGCCGTTCCCTCGGCGACGGGACGACCCGGCTCGACCGCTGGGAGCCGGAGCTGAACACGGCCGAGCCCTGGCGGGACACGGACACCACCAGCCCGGGCGCCATCGGGAAGACGTTCGCCCGTCTCGTCCTCGGCCGTGCGCTCACCCCCGAGGACCGCGAGCGGCTGACCGGGTGGCTGGTGGCGAACACCACCAACACCGAACGGTTCCGCAAGGGCCTGCCCGCGGACTGGATCCTGGCGGACAAGACGGGCGGCGGCACCCAGTACGGGGTCGCCAACGACGTGGGCGTCGTCTGGCCACCGGAGCGCACCCCCCTGGTGCTGTCGGTGCTCTCCACCAAGTACGACCCCCAGGGCCCGACGGACAACCCCCTGGTGGCCCGGGCCGCCGCCCTGGTGGCCGACGCGCTCGTCTGAGCCTGCGTGAGACAGCCGCGTCAGATCACCGGCGGGCGGCCCAGCCTCGTCATGCGCCACACCGTGCGCCACCGCATGGGCCGCCGGGTGCCGCACGGGGTGCGGACGCCCTCCAGGAAGCCGCCCGCCCAGGCCCGCAGCCCGTCGAGGGCGCGGGTGCGGGCGAGGGTGAGGAGGGTCCACGTACCGAGGTAGACGGGGACCAGGGGCAGCGGAAGGTGGCGGCGGGCGAGCCAGACGCGGTTGCGCGCGGTCATCCGGTGGTAGACGGCGTGCCGGGCGGGGGAGGTGCGGGGGTGCTGGAGCAGCAGTTCGGGGGCGTACAGCACCTTCCATCCGGCGTCGAGCGCCCGCCAGGCGAGGTCGGTCTCCTCGTGGGTGAAGAAGAACTCGTCCGGCCAGCCGCCGATCCGCTCCAGCATCGGCACGGACAGGGCGTGTCCGCCGCCGAGGAAGGTGGTCACCTCGCCGCCGCGCATCGGGTCGCTCGCCCGGAGCCGGGGGACGTGGCGGCGCTGGGTCTCGCCGGTCTCGTCGGCGATGCGGAAGCTGACGATGCCCAGCCGCGGGTCGTCCGCGTACAGGTCGCGCACGGTACGGAACACATCGGCGTCCACGAGCAGCCCGTCGTCGTCGAGGTCGATGACGACGTCGACGTCACCGAAGTCGCGCAGCCGCTGCCAGGCGACGTTGCGGCCGCCGGACACGCCGAGGTTCTCGTCCAGCTCGACCGCGGTCACCCCGTCCGGCATCTCGGGCAGCGGGGAGCCGTTGCCCACGACGACGATGCGGGTGGGCGGTACGTCCTGTTTCGCGACCGACTCCAGCAGGGCGGCCACCTCTCTGGGCCGATTGCCCATGGTCAGGATGGCGACGCCCAGACGTGGTTCGGACACGGCGGAACTCCAGGGGGTTGGTTACGGTGAGGTGATCGTAACCAGACGCCGAGGCGGCCTGTCGAAACGCAGCGCATGTTCATCGACATACGCAAAAGCGGTCATTCGTCGAGCGCGGAGAGCGCATTCTTTGCAGCGCTGATCGCTCCGTCGCGGACCACCTTGGACGAGGGGGCCTTGTGGCTCTCGAAGTCGCCGCCGTTGTAGGTGGCCACGATGGTCGCGTTGTCCTTCTGGACGGTCACCACCGCCTCGCGCACCTGCTGGTCGTCGTCGCTGGTGATCTTGTCGTTGACGGTCGCCTTGTCGCCGAGCCCGGACACCGGGTCGCCGGAGCCCGCGGGCGCCCGGCCGGTGACGTCGAAGCTTATGTCCAGCCAGCGGTAGTCGAAGCCGTCCAGGGCGTGCCAGGAGCAGCCGGAACGGCGGTTGAGGTCGCTGGACTTCAGCTCGTTTCCGCTGGTCTTCGCGCCCGGCACCAGCTTCTTGACGGTGGCGGCCGGGAGCGCGGCGCAGGCCTCGGCCGGCGGCTTGGCGTAGCGCCCCGCCGTGCTCGCGCCGCCTCCGCCCCCGTCCGGGGCGATCCCGGACCCGCCCCCCGTCGGATCGGCGGCGGACGGGGTCGGGGAGGCGTCGGCCGCCTGGGGGCGCGTGTCGTCCGCGTCGCCGGAGCCGGAGGTGGTCATGGCCACGCCTGCCACGGCGAGGACGGCGACGGGCAGGATGCGGGCGACCAGGGTGAGCGGGAGAGAACGCAATGCGGTCTTCTTCGATCGTGGGCGGTCGGATCTGCGGTCGAGCTGGGGTCGATCTGTGGTCGATTTGTGTTAAATCTAAGGGCGGGGTTGATCTCTTGGGGTGAATTTCCGCTCGGTCACATTATTCGATCAAGCGGGGGGTTATCTACGATCGGTGACGACCCATTGCCCGTCAGCCGCGACCGATGTACGGCATCCCCGTCGCCAGTACCGTCGCGAACTGCACATTCGCCTCCAGCGGCAGCGAGGCCATATGCCGCACGGTACGTGCCACATCCGCCACGTCCATCACCGGCTCGGCCACCACCTCCCCGTTCGCCTGGAGTACACCGGCCCGCATCTGCCCGGTCATCTCCGTCTCCGCGTTGCCGATGTCGATCTGTCCGCAGGCGATGGAGTACGCCCGCCCGTCCAGCGACAGCGACTTGGTCAGCCCGGTCAGCGCGTGCTTGGTCGCCGTGTACGCGATGCTGTGCGGGCGCGGGGCATGGGCGGAAATCGAGCCATTATTGATGATCCTTCCGCCCTGCGGATCCTGATCTCGCATCAGCCGGAAGGCGCCCTGTGCGCACAGGAAGGCGCCCGTCAGATTGACGTCCACGACCGCCTGCCAGTCCTCGGGGCGGAGGTCCTCAACCGGCACCCCGCGCGGGCCGAAGCTGCCCGCGTTGTTGAACAGCAGATCGAGCCGTCCGAAGCGGTCCCGTACGGCCGCGAAGAGCGCGTCCACCCGCTCGGGCCTGCTCACATCCGTCGGCACGGCGAGGACCGAGGGGCCGTCGCCCGCCCGTCGCGCCGTCTCCGCGAGGGTCTCCTCGCGGCGCCCCGCGAGCACCACCGACCAGCCCGACTCGTAGAGTTCGAGCGCCACCGCCCGGCCGATCCCGGAGCCCGCGCCCGTCACCACGGCGACCTTCGACACCACCGGCACACCATCGCTTCGGTCCATGGGGCGGCAGCGTACGCCACGTCACATCCCTGCTCCCGCAGGGTGGATGGCGGCAAACGTCCTATCCGGAAACGGACCTCACCCAGCCGACATGTGTGCGTCGTGTATAGGCAAGCGTGTGGCTTCCCCCTGACACTCCAATTCCTCTGACGCCACGAGCCAGGGGAGAGCACATGGCACACGCCGCACATCAGCAGGCGATACGAGCCGCGGCAGCACATCTGGGCCGCCGCCGCTTCCTCACCGTCACCGGAGCAGCCGCCGCACTGGCCTTCTCCACCAACCTGCCCAGCGCCCAGGCCGCGCAGGTACGTACGGACGCGCTCACCGAAGACCCCTTCACGCTCGGCGTGGCATCCGGCGATCCACTGCCCGATGCCGTCGTGCTGTGGACCAGACTCGCGCCCCGCGCCTACGAGCCGGGCAACGGACTGCCCGAGGAAGGCGCCGTCCGGGTCGAGTGGCAGATCGCCCGCGACGAGCACTTCAGCCGGGTGGTCGCGCGCGGAACCGCCACCGCACACGCCGAGTTCAACTACACCGTGCACGTGGACGCCAAGGGGCTCGAACCCGACCGCGTCTACTGGTACCGCTTCCGGGCCGGCAAGTGGACCAGCCCCGTCGGCCGCACCCGCACCACCCCGTCGCACGGCGCCAAGATCCGTGACATGCGCTTCGGCCTGGTGTCCTGCCAGGCGTACCACGACGGCTACTACACGGCCCTGAGGCACCTCGCGGGCGAGGACCTGGACGCCGTCTTCCACGTCGGCGACTACCAGTACGAGTACGCCGTCAGCGCGGTCGGCGGCGCCCGCAACTACACCGACCGCACCCTCCCCGCGCACTTCAACACCGAGACCATGACGCTCGGGGACTACCGGCTGCGCTACGCCCTCTACAAGTCCGACCCGGACCTCCAGGCCGCCCACGCCGCCTTCCCCTGGTTCGTCACCTGGGACGACCACGAGACCGAGAACAACTACGCGGGCGACGTCGACGACAACAACGATCCGCCCGAGGAGTTCCTGATCCGCCGGGCCGCCGCGTACCGGGCGTACTGGGAGAACATGCCGCTGCGCATGCCGCAGCAGCCCGACGGCCCCGACATGCGGCTCTACCGGCGCTTCCACTACGGCCGGCTCGCCCAGTTCGACATCCTCGACACCCGCCAGTACCGCTCCAACCAGGCGTACGGCGACGGCTGGCAGTACCCCGGCCCCGAGTCCGAGGACCCCTCCCGCACCCTCACCGGCGCCACCCAGGAACGCTGGCTCCTGGACGGCTTCCGGCGCTCCACCGCCACCTGGAACGTCCTTCCGCAGCAGGTCACCTTCTCGCAGCGGAAGAACACCACCGCCGACCGCTCCAAGCTCTCCATGGACGCCTGGGACGGCTACCCCGCCTCCCGCTCCCGCGTCCTGGCCGGTGTCGAGCAGGCGGGCATCGAGAACTTCGTCGTCCTGACCGGCGACGTCCACGTCCACTACGCCCTCGACATCAAGAAGGACTTCAACAACCCGTCGTCCCCGACCTTGGGCGTCGAGTTCGTCGGCACGTCGATCACCAGCGGCAAGGACGGTGCCGACAAGCCGGCCAACTGGTCCACGATGACCACCGCCAACCCGCACATGAAGTTCTACAACGGCCGCCGCGGCTACGTGACGGTCACGCTGGACGGCGATCAGGCGCGGGCCGACTACAAGACGGTCTCCGCGGTCACGACCCCGGGCGCACCGCTCACCACGGCGGCGTCGTTCGTCAGCGAAGCCGGCAACCCCGGGCTTCAGCAGGTCTGACCGGTGAGAGCCCGCGGCGCCGAAACCGGTGCCGCGGGCTCAGCCCCGCCACGGTGGCCTCAGCCCTCGCCCGGGTAGCGGACGCCGATCTTGGATCGGGCCGTGTCCAGGGTGCGCATCACCGCCAGGGTGCCCGACAGGGGGACGAGGGGGGATTCGCGTTCGTCCGCGCGCAGGCAGCGCATCACCTCGGCTGCCTCGCGCTGGTAGGCGCGCAGGCCGTCCGGGGCCGTGAACTCCTCCGGGGCGTGGCCCGGGCGGTGCAGGACGAAGTGGTCGGGGTGGAAGAAGCCACGGGGGAACTCGATGCGGCCCGCTGAGCCCGTCACCGCCGCCGACCTGGGCGTATCGGCGGTGAGGGAACAGCTGAGGAGGGCCACCGCGCCGCTGTCCCAGCCCAGCAGCAGGCCCGTGTTCACGTCCACGCCCTCCGGGGACAGTTCGGCACGGGCCTGGACGTCCGACGGCTCGCCCAGCAGGAGCTGGGCGAAGGACACCGGGTAGACGCCGAGGTCGAGCAGGGCGCCGCCGCCCTGGGCCGGGTCGCGCAGGCGGTGGGCGGGGTCGATGGGGCCGGGGAGGCCGAAGTCGGCGTGGACCGCGCGGACCTCGCCGATCGCGCCGTCCCGGACGAGGGCGGTCATGCGCCGGACGACCGGATCGCAGTACGTCCACATCGCCTCCATCAGGAAGCGGTCGTGGGTCCGGGCGAGGTCGACCAGCTCGCCCGCCTCGCGTGCGTTCAGGGTGAACGCCTTCTCGCAGAGCACCGCGCGGCCCGCCTCCAGGCAGAGGCCGGCGGCGGTGCGGTGGGCCGCGTGCGGGGTAGCGACGTATATCACGTCGAGTTCGTCGTCGGCGGCCAGCTCGGCCCAGCTGCCGTGGGAGCGGGGTATCCCGAACCGTTCCGCGAACCGCTTCGCGGCCTCCGGGCTGCGCGAGCCCACCGCCATGACCTGCGCTTCTTCCATCGCCAGCAGATCTTTCGTGAACGACGCGGCGATCCCGCCGGTCGCCAGGATCCCCCACCGCACGGGCTCGCTCTTCGGTCCGGACATCCTCACCCCTGGCTTATTCGGTCGTGAGCACTCCAATTCAGCTGAGAGCATAGACAACGATTCAACGACTCATGGAAGGCAAGCATGCAGCAGCCCGGCCTCACGGCCGCCGCTCCCGACCGGGCCCACAGACCCGAAACTTCTTCTCCATCCCCCTCCTCCGCCGCCGCGCCCGAGGTCACCGCTCCGTCGACCGCACAGCGCCGCGCGAGCCTCCTCGTCACCTTCGTCCTCGGCGGGCTCACCGCTCTCCCCGCCCTCTCGATGGACATGTACCTCCCGGCCCTGCCGGAGGTCACCGACGCGCTCCACAGCTCCGCCGCCACCGCCCAGCTCACCCTCACCGCCTGTCTGATGGGCATGGCGCTCGGCCAGCTCGTCGTCGGCCCGATGAGCGACAAGTGGGGCCGCCGCCGTCCCCTCCTCATCGGCATGGTGATCTACGTCATCGCCACCGCCATCTGCGCCTTCGCGCCCACCGCCGGGACGCTCATCGGCTTCCGGCTGCTCCAGGGGCTCGCCGGCTCGGCCGGGATCGTGATCGCCCGTGCCGTCGTCCGCGACCTGTACGACGGCATCGCGATGGCCCGCTTCTTCTCCACCCTGATGCTGATCTCCGGGGTCGCGCCCATCGCCGCGCCCGTGATCGGCGGCCAGATCCTGCGCTTCACCGACTGGCGCGGCGTCTTCGTCGTCCTGACGGTGATCGGCGCCCTGCTCACCCTCGTCGTCTGGCGCTTCCTGCGCGAGACCCTGCCCCCGGAGCGCCGCCACGACGGCGGGCTCGGTGAGACGCTGCGGACGGTGCGCGGGCTGCTCGCCGACCGCGTCTTCACCGGCTACATGCTCGCGGGCAGCTTCGCCTTCGCGGCCCTCTTCGCCTATGTCTCCGGTTCGTCGTTCGTCGTCCAGGAGATCTACGGCGCCTCGCCGCAGACCTTCAGCCTGCTCTTCGGGCTCAACTCGATCGGCCTCATCGGCATGGGCCAGGTCAACGGCCGCATCCTCGTCGGCCGCGTCAGCATGGACAAGGTGCTCGGCGTGGGGCTGGCGACGATCGCCCTCGCGGCGACCGCGCTGCTGGCCCTGTCCGCCGGGGTCTTCGGCGACGTCGGACTGGTGCCGGTCGCGGCCTGCCTGTTCGTTCTCATGTCGTCGATGGGCCTGGCCATGCCGAACACCAACGCCCAGGCGCTGATGCGCACCCCGCACGCCGCCGGTTCCGCGTCCGCGCTGCTCGGCACCTCCACCTTCCTGCTCGGGGCCGTCGCCTCGCCGCTGGTGGGGATCGCGGGCGAGACCACGGCCGTGCCGATGGCCGTCGTCCAGCTGGTGTGCGCGCTGGCCGCCATGGGCTGCTTCGTGGGACTCTGCCGCCCGTGGCAGCGACGCACCAAGCAGAGCGTGACGGTGGCCTGACCCGCCTTCTGCGCACCGTGGAGGCGCTCCCCGAGGGGGAGCGCCCCTGGTGCGCGGGCGCGGTGGTGACCGCCGGGACGAGCGCCGGGCCCCTGACGGAGGGCGCCTTCGGCTGGGCGGTGCGGTACGCCGCGTACGACCGCGAGCTGCCGCGCGCGCAGTGGGTCCCGACGCAGGCCGGTACGGTCTTCGACCTCGCCTCGCTGACGAAGCTGTTCACCGCGATCGTGGCGGTGGGCTCGCTGGAGCGCGGGGAGGTCGCGCTGGACGCCCCGGTCGCCGCGTACGCCCCCGAGTGCACGGCCGCCGCCGACCACGGCATCACGGTGCGGCAGCTGCTCACCCACCGGTCCGGGCTGATCCCGGAGCTGCCGCTGTACGAGTACGACGGCGACGAGGCGCGCTGGGCTCGGCTGTACGCCGAACCGCCCGCCACCCCACCCGGTGCCGCCCGCCGCTACTCCGACCTCAACCTGTTGCTGATGCAGCGGGTGCTGGAGCGGGCGACCGGCGGCTCGCTGGCCGACCTCGTCCACGACCGCGTCACCGGCCCGCTGGGCATGGCCTCCACCCGCTTCCGCCCGCCCGGGTCCTGGCTGCCGCGCATCGCCGCGACCGAGGACCAGCGGCGCCCCTGGGGCAAGCTCGACCGGGGCATGCTGCGGGGTGTGGTGCACGACGAGAACGCGTACGCGCTCGGCGGCGTCGCGGGCCACGCCGGGCTCTTCTCGACCGCGGCCGACCTGGCGGCGCTGTGCCGCGCGCTGCTGGCGGGCGGCGGGCCGGTGCTCTCGCCCGCCTCCGTGGACCTGATGCTGGCCGCGCCCGGGCTGGGCTTCGAGGTCGACCAGCCGTGGTTCATGGGCGAGTTGGCGGGCGCGGGCGCGGCCGGGCACACCGGGTTCACGGGCACCAGCCTGGTGCTGGACCGCGCCCGGGACTGCTACCTGATCCTGCTGGCCACCACCGTCCACCCGCGCCGCCGCCCCGGCGACAGCGCGCCGCGCGCGGCGGCGGCCACCGCCCTGGCCCGCGCCCTGGGCTGAATCACTGCTCGTCGGGCGGCGGCCAGGTGTCGCCCCAGGCGGCGTCGCGGGCCGCGCGGTAGAGGGGGCCGTGGCGCTTGGTGAGGGTACGGCGGGTGAGGCCCTCGTCGGGGGTGCACAGGTCCAGGAGGACCTGGCCCTTGCGGGTCTGGGGGTGGCGGGTGACGCGGGACGCGGGCTCGGAGGCCGCGGGGAAGCGGGCCGCCGCGACGTACGCGAACTTCTCGTCCTCGTGCCCCAGCGAGCCCCCCTTCACCTGGCGGTGCAGCGACGAACGGCTCACCCGGGCCGCGAAGTGGCACCAGTCGGCGCCCGGTTCGATGGGGCAGGCGGCACTGTGCGGGCAGGGTGCCAGGACGTGGAGGCCCGCCGCCACGAGCTGGTCCCGGGCCTCGCGGACGCGCAGATAGCCGTCCGGGGTGCCGGGTTCGACGAGGACCACCGCCTGGGCCGTCCGGGCCGCCTCGCCGACGACCGCGCGGCGGTCGGACGGGGTGAGTTCGCCCAGGACGTAGGAGACGGTGACGAGGTCCGTCGCGTCGGGGAGGGCGAGGTCCGCGGTGAGGGCGCGGCGCTGCCACCGGGCGTCGCGCAGCGGGGCGGCGGGGGACTGCCGGGTCAGTTCGCGGCCGAGGGCGAGGGCGGGTTCGGCCCAGTCCAGGACGGTGGTGCTGTGCGCCCCGGCCGGCCACGCGGCGGCCACGGCCCAGCTCGCCGCGCCCGTACCGCCGCCGATGTCGAGGTGGGTGGCGGGGGCCCAGTCGGGGGCGCGCTCGCGGAGGGCGTCGAGGGCGGCGCGTACGGCCTCGAACGTCGCGGGCATCCGGTACGCGGCGTACGCGGCGACATCGGAGCGGTCGCGCAGCACGGGCGCGTCGGTCGGGGTGCGGCCCCGGTAGTTGGCGATCAGCCGGTCGACCGCCTGGGCCGCCTGGCGGGGCGGCAGTCCGTCGAGGAGCCCGGCGAGCGCGGTGCGCAGCGTCTCGGCGGTGGGGGCGGCGTGCGGGGCGTGCATTCCGTGGATTCTACGGGGTGGGCGGCGGGGAAAGGGCAGGAGACGATGCGTATCGTCTAGCGGACGCCTTCGCTACATTGACCGGCATGGCCGGAAAAGCAGTTCCCAACGCGACCCGCCGCAGTGAGCGTTCGCACCGCGCGATCCTCGACGCCGCGCTCGAACTCGTCGCCGAAGTGGGCTATCCCAAACTCACCATCGAGGCCATCGCCGCCCGCGCCGGGGTCGGCAAGCAGACGATCTACCGATGGTGGCCCTCCAAGGCGGCCGTCCTGCTGGACGCCTTCGTCGCCCTCGGCGAGCGGGCCGCGCAGGAGGCGGAGGGGCCGGGGAGTGAGGCGCCGTACGCGTTCCCCGACACCGGCGACCTGGAGGCCGACCTCAAGTTCGTACTGCGCGCAACGGTGGACGAGCTGCTGTCGCCCACGTACGACCTGCCCTACCGGGCGCTGGCCGCCGAGGGCATCGTGAACCCGGAGATCGCCGCGGAGTTCGTCAGCCGGGTCATGGAGCCGTCGGTGCAGCTCTACGTGGAGCGGCTGCGCGCCGCCCAGCAGGCCGGACAGGTCGCGGCGGACCTCGATCCGCGGGTCGCCGTGGAGCTGGTGACCGGCCCGGTCACGGCCCGCTGGCTGCTGCGGACGCTGCCGCTCACGCACGCGTACGCGGACGCCGTGGTCGAGATGGCGCTGCGCGGCCTCAGCCCCCGCTGAGCCGCGCCCGGACGGGGGTGGTGATCATCAGGCTCGGCGCGTCGGTGATGATCCCGTCGCACCCCAGCCGCACCATCCGGTCGCGCTGCCCGGGGGTGTTGACGGTGTGCGCCCACACATGGGGCACACCGGAGGCCACGGCCCGCCGTATGTCCGCGTCCCGGGCCCGGTAGTCGACGTCCAGCAGGTCCACGAACCCGCGCCACTCGCCCGGGCGGTCGTGGCGCATCTGCCCGGCGGACCGCCACAGCTGGGCCAGCAGCCCCATCCGGTGGGCCTCGCGGGCGACGTCCGGGTGGTTGGAGTTCACGTAGACCGAGCGGGTCAGGCCCCGGTCACGGATCATGCGGGCCAGCTCGGGCAGCCCGGCCGGGTCCTTCGTCTCGACCATGAGCGTGGCGCGGCCGCCGAGCCGGTCCAGCGCCTCGGCCACCGTCGGCGGCCGCTCGGGCTTCCATGCGCCGCGCAGGGCGGGGGCGGGGCGAAGCCGTACGGTGCGCCACTGGGCGGCGGTCAGCGCGTTCACGGGCCCGGCCTGGGACGTCGTACGGTCCAGCGTCGCGTCGTGCATGACGACGAGCGTGCCGTCGCGCAGGGAGCGGATGTCGAAGTCGAGGACCTGGGCGTCCTTGCGGGTCAGGGCGGTGGTCAGCCCGGTCATGCTGTTCTCGGGGACTTCGAGGGCGCCGCCGCGGTGGGCCGTGTAGATGATCCGCGGGGGTGCGGGGACGGCGGCGGGTAGATCGCCGAAGCGTCGTTCCGGCAGGTGTGCGGCGGGGGAGGTGGCCGGACGGGCGGTGGGGTACGCCAGGACGGCCGCCGGTATGGAAAGGGTGAGGACCGCCACACCGGTCAGAAAATACCTGGTGATCATAAAGGGAACGCTAGGGGTGCTCGTTCGGTTATGTCCTGATATCGACACCCGGACGTGGGTCCCGTCGTCACCCCGGATGCGGACAGCGGTCACCTCGGGAGCAGGATGGTGGCAGCATTGATCGGGTACCGGCGGTACCGCCGGTCGCGGCGGTGAAGCGAGGCGATAGATGGAACGCAAGAGCAGGTTCACCCAGTGGCTGCGCCGGTCGAGAAGCGCGACGGGCGGCGATACCGGCTCGGGGGCGGGCGCCGCGAGCGCCCGCGAGGACCTGCTCATGGCCGCGGCCGCCGCCGGATTCCCGCTCGCGCCCGCCGCGTACCCCTCCGGCTACGGCTGTTCCTGCGACCGCATCGGCTGTCCGACCCCCGCCCGGCACCCCGTCTCCTTCGCCTGGGCGACCCAGGCCTCGGCCGACCCGGAGAAGGTGCGTCACTGGCTGCGCGCCGATCCGCAGGCCAACTTCATCACCGCCACCGGCCTCGTCCACGATGTGCTCGACGTCCCCGTCGAGGCGGGGCGGCAGGCCCTTGAGCGACTGGGGGCCTCGGACGTCGAGGTCGGGCCGGTCGCGACCAGCGGCGGGGATCGTCGGCAGGGGCGGATGCTGTTCTTCACGGCGACGCGGGGCACGCCGGAGGACGAGGACGAGTGGTGGCCGTGCGAGCTGGACTGCCACCCCGAGACGATGGACGAGCATCCGGGGCTGCGGTGGCATTGCCGGGGCAGCTATGTGCTCGTGCCGCCTGCCCGGTTGCCGGGGGATGGGCGGGTGGCGTGGCTCCTCGGGCCGGAGCGGCCGTTGCCGGATCCGTTGACGTTGCTGGAGGCGTTGACCGATGCGGGGCGCTTTGCCGCGGAGGCGGACGAGGGGCATGAGGCTGAGGCTTGGCCGATAGGGCGGTAGCGGTTTTCTTAGGTTGCGGTTTCGTTGCCGGGTGCGGGCCGGTGGCCGGTTTGTGCCCACCCGTTCCGCCCCGCGGAACGATTGCCCACAAACCGGCGGAACCGCTGCCCACAACCGGTCTATTCGCCCTTGGCTCCCGTTACGCCTTCCAGGCGGTTCAGGAAGACCACCTTCGGGTCGGCCGCGTCCTTCGCGGGGACGCGGACGGCCGACTCGGCGACCCGGGTCAGCGTCACCGCCCGCTTCGGCTCGCCCGTCATCAGCGCCTTGACCTGCGGGTCCGGGTTGGGCCGGAAGCCCTTCGCCATGGTCTGCTTCTGGCGGTGGTGCGAGGTGAAGAAGACCACCGCACCGCCGTCCTCCGTCCGCAGGCCCACCGGCGCCTCGGCGCCGCCCCCGGCCGCCGCGGTGTCGATGTACTGCGTCCAGAACTTCGGCGTCTTCTTGAACTTGTCCCGCGAGTCCCGGAGCCCCGTCGTCGCCGAACCGTCCGCGAACGTGTCGCCCTTGCCCGTCATCAGGTAGTCGGCGTAGTCGCGGCTCAGCTTGTCCGGCCGGACGGCGAGCCGGGGCGCCGGGCCCGCGGCCTTGACCGGCTTGGCCCAGCCGTCCTTGTCGGTCGCGAAGGCCGGTACCTCGTCCTGGCTGAGGATCGACAGGTACGCGGCCTTCCACGGGTCGTCGGCGCCCTGGCGGGTGAAGACGACCAGCCACCGGTTGGAGTCCCGGTTGCTGTCGGTGTCCGCCACGAAGAACTTCGGCCACCCGATCTGCCGCGGGATGTGGAAGGTCGCGTCGGACAGCTTCAGCGCCGGGTAGTTCGGGTTGCCCTGCGGGGAGTTGGCGTGCTGGGCCTTGAGGTCGGCCCTGCTGATGGCCTCCAGCGGGCCGGTCTCCACCTCGCTCGCCACGGACGGATCCAGTTCGCGGTACGCCTTGTTGTACGTGGCGGTGAACTCCTTGAGCGCCTCGGCGGCCTCAGCCTTGTCCACCGACGGGATGTTCTCCCGCTCGCCGTGCACCGTCATGCACCCCGTCAGCGTCATCCCCAGCGCCAGCACCGCCGCTGCGCTCGGAAGGACGGACGGCCGGCGGGGTGACCTGCGTGTCATGGGGCTGCGGCTCCTTCGGGGCTGCGTTGGACGGCGCCACCCTACCCGGGGCGAAGAAGAAGGTCAGCGTGGGGACCAGATACAGCAGCCACACTGTGACCTGGAGCCACGTGGGGTCGGGCTGGAAGTTGAAGACGCCCTTGAGCAGGGTGCCGTACCAGGTGTCCGGCGCGATCGTGGAGCTGATGTCGAACGCCCGGGAGTGGAGCCCCGGAAGCCAGTTCGCCTCCTGGAGGTCGTGGAAGCCGTACGCGAGGACGCCCGCCGCCACCACGACCAGCATGCCGCCCGTCCAGGTGAAGAACTTCGCCAGGTTGATCCGTAGTGCGCCGCGGTAGAACAGCCAGCCCAGCAGCACCGCGGTGACCAGGCCCAGGGCCACCCCGATCAACGGGTCCGCCGAGCCGCCGTTGCTCGCCCGCACCGCGGCCCACACGAACAGGGCGGTCTCCAGGCCCTCCCGGCCCACCGCCAGGAACGCCGTGGCCACCAGCGCGCCGGTGCCCATGGCGAGCGCCGCGTCCAGGCGGCCGTGCAGTTCGTGCTTGAGGTGGCGGGCGGTGCGCCGCATCCAGAACACCATCCACGTCACGAGGCCGACCGCGATGATGGACAGCGAGCCGCCCAGCGCCTCCTGCGCCTCGAACGTCAGCTCCTTCGAGCCGAACTCCAGCGCCGCGCCGAAGGACAGCGCCAGCGCGACCGCCGCAGCGATGCCCAGCCACACCGGCCGCAGCGCGTCCCGGCGGTCGGTCTTGACCAGGTAGGCGACCAGGATGCACACGATCAGGCTGGCTTCGAGCCCTTCGCGCAGCCCGATCAGGTAGTTGCCGAACACGGGGTTCGCCTTCCTCTCGTTCTCGGTCCGGTCAGGTGAACAGCGCCCGGCCCCACCAGTCGTCCGCGTCCCGGACGCCCGGCGGGATGGCGAACAGCGCCGAACCCACGTGCTGGATGTACTCGTTGAGCGCGTCGGTGCGCGCCAGCCGCCGCTGGAGCGGTACGAAGCCCTCGCGCACGTCGTGCTGGTACGCGAGGAAGAACAGCCCCGCGTCCAGCCGCCCCAGACCGTCCGTACCGTCGGTGAAGGAGTAGCCGCGGCGCAGGATGCGGATGCCGCCGTTGGAGTCCGGGTGGGCGAGGCGGACGTGCGCGTCGGGCAGCATCGCCTTGAGGTTGGGCGCATCGCGCTCGTGCTGCTTGCCGTACGGCGCGCCCTCGCCCTTGTCCCGCCCGAACACGTCCTCCTGCTCCTTGAGCGAGGTGCGGTCCCAGGTCTCGATGTGCATGCGGATGCGGCGCGCCACCAGGTACGAGCCGCCCGCCAGCCAGGCCGGGCCGGCCTTCTCGCTCACCCACACGTGCTTCTTCAGGGCGGCGGCGTCGGTGCCGGAGATGTTCCGGGTGCCGTCCTTGAAACCCATCATGTTGCGCGGTGTCTGCGCGTCCGGGGTGGTCGAGGACGTCTTGCCGAAGCCCAGCTGCGACCAGCGGACGGCGACCTTGCCCATGCCGATGCGGGCCAGGTTGCGGATCGCGTGCACGGCCACCTGCGGGTCGTCGGCGCACGCCTGCACGCACAGGTCGCCGTCGCTGCGGGCCGCGTCGAGGTCGTCGCCGGGGAAGACGGGCAGGTCGATCAGCGCCTCGGGGCGCCGCCCCGCGATCCCGAACCGGTCCTTGCCCTTGTTGTCCTTGAAGAGGGTGGGGCCGACCCCGAAGGTGAGGGTGAGCCGGGACGGCTTGAGTCCCAGCGCCTCCCCGGTGTCGTCCGGCGGCGCCTCGACGAGGTCGCTGACCGCGCCGTCGCCGACCGCGTGCCCCTGCGTCATCCGGGCCGCGGCCTTCGTCCACTCCTTGAGCAGGTCGATCAGCTCGGCGCGGTCGTCGGTGGTGACGTCGAAGGCCGCGAAGTGCAGCCGGTCCTGGACGGCGGTGGCGATGCCCGCCTGGTGCGCCCCGTGGAAGGGGACGGCGCCGCCGCTGTCGCCCACCGGCCGGGCGTCGTCGCCGGTGCCGGTGAGCGCGGCGGCCGTGCCCCCGGCGGCCGCGG
>NZ_RIBZ01000824.1:0-15456 GCF_003721215.1 Streptomyces botrytidirepellens | reverse complement strand
GGGCTCCGGAAACACGGTTTCCGGAGCCCGGCGGCTCGGTCGTCGTAGCGCGCGTCCTGCCCGGCACAGCAGGATGCGAGGCATGGAAACCGGGATGGGTCCGATGGCGGAGTACGTTCAACGGCGGTGGCGTGAGGGACAGGCACCCGACGGCGACCTGATCGTCTTCGGGGACGGCCAGCTGTCGGTGATGCGGTTCTGGGGCGCCGAGAGGTGGTCGCGGGCGGACGAGATCCTTCGGGCCACGGAATGGACCGTCCACCACTGGCTGGACGTCGACGTGGTCATGGCGTCGTGGGGACATGCCGGATACCGCGCCTACGGAGGCGAATCCGCCGCCCACGGCAGTATCGGCTGGGTCGCCCTGACACGGGACGACGGACAGCGGACCCTGGAATGGCTCGCGGTGTGCTCCGAGTCGAACCCGTTCGCCGAGGTGGCTCTCGACGACGCCCGCCTGACGGCGGTCAGTACCAGCCACGATGCGTGGACCTTTCCGCGTGACGCTCCGCAGAAGGTGGAGATCAGCCGGGGTGCCGAACGGGGCAGGTGACGGCTGCCCAAAATCACGAACGCCTTGTGTCTTCACCACCCCGGCCAGAGTGGAGGCGAGGACTGCTGACACGTCGACGGCCTTGTGCATGGAGCGGTACACCGTAGCCACTTCGATGCGGTCAGGGCCTGACGGCCAGCGGGGAACCGTCGCCACCACCAGCCGATCTCCCGCTGCCGGGCACGGAGTTACCCGGTCAGGTACCGGCAGAGTCTGGCTGATCAGATCGATTACCGATGTACAGATGGGAACGCATGACGTACACGCGGAATGCCCCGCTTTAAGAGGAACCATAAAGCGGGGCACGCCACTGAACTATAAACTGTCCCTGACGCCGGAGCCGCGGTAGCGGCTACCAGTATTTCTAATCGTCGCCTGTCGAGCGAGAGCGGGTCTTTACCCAAACCACGCTTCCGACCACACAAGCAGCGAGGAATACGAGCACGATAGGAATTATCGGCCCGATGCCTATTTCTTCGAACACAACGCCTCCTTGGCGTGATGCAAGTGACCAGCAGGTCGAGAAATTGCTATTCTGCCCTTTGATCCTCGCCGTTGGGATCGTCCAACAATCCCCTGAGCTACCCCTTGCCGGTTGTCGGAGTCAGGGCTTTATTCAGTAAAACTGAAACGCATGAAGGTGAGCCCGCGATAGCGCCTCACCCAAAAACTTTTATTGTTTCTTCAAGTAGCCACCCACGAAGCCGCGGTAGTCACCCCAAACGCGTTCCCGCTTGCTCCATGCACTGCCCCAGCACTCGGCTGTCCAAACAGTTTCGGAGTGGGCGTTGTCGGGAGGCGGCGAAGAGATCCATTCCTCGACCGGGCTATGAGAGAACGAGCACCCTGGCACGTAGAGGTAATGCGAGGCGCTACCCGGGTAGACCTTCGTCGTGTTCTTGCCCTTGACCTGGTAGTTTGTCCTGACTTTGACTTGGGCGACCTTGACGCCCAGGAACTTGTCAGTGACGGCGTATGAAGCCCACATGTCCCTGACCCGGGATGCCTGGGCTGCTGAGTCATCGTTCGGGGGCAACCCGTCAACCGCGCCGCCGATGTTCTCGTACTCGATCTCGACATCACCCCCTGCGAGGGTAATTCGCTCCCCGGCAGCCGTCGGCGCGCTGGTGGCTGCCTCGAAGAACTTGCTCGCAAGTTCCGGGTCGTTGATCAGGGTGACGAAACGGGCCTTCTTGTCGCCTGAGAGCTTCTGGAACTGGTCCAGTATTTCTCCAGCCTGGCTATCTTCCAGGGAGGCGATTTTCAGATATGCTGTGTATCTGGCGATCTGTGCGGCGGTGGTGGCGTCGTCTGCCTGAGCCGTTCCAGGCAGCAACGCTAAAGCCAATCCTGTCAGAGTTAAACCTGCGGAAGTCATGAAACCGCGTCTACCTATAGAGCGCATCATGGCGAAATTCTCCCTTTCGCTGACCTCATACTTGCGTCAAGTTTGAGCAGGAAAGAGGGGGTGTGTCGTAATGCACACACCCCGACCCCCCGGGTCCCCCGTCTGGCGCACCCGTCCATTTTCCCCTCGGGCTGCGCCTTCACAGACAATGCACGAGATGCTCACATCCTGTCAATAAGCTTTTGATTATTTGAGGTTGTTCTGAGTTTCGATAAGTGGAATCAGTCAATCTCCTCCCGGAGGCGCGTGGGGAGGCAATTAGTTTGGCGAGAATTCGGCGCTTGCGGAGCAATCGGGAGCGCGATGACGCGAGATCGGGACGCGGTGACGACGCCCGACGGGTGGTCGTCAGGCTGCTCGCCCTGGCGCATTTGCGGTGTGACGACACCTGTGCCCAGGCCGCTGCCGGGCTCCGAATCGGCATCGCGGCCACGTACCGGTACATGTGCGAGGCCATCGACGTCCTGGCCGCTCTCGCAGGGCCTGGACGAGGCGTTGGTGATCTTGGACGGCGCCCTGCTCACAGCTTCATCGGTCGCTCGCCGAAGCGGGGCTGGAACACTGGGCGGACAAGCCGTACCAGGGGCTCAGTTCCGCCCAGTCGGCCATTGGCGATGCCCGTGTCCACGCTGAGCGTCCCATGAATATCAACAGAAGCATCACAGAGCGGTTCGTCGGTGACGTCGACGCGATGACTGAGGAGTTCGAGGCGGGCATGCTCGAGAAGCCCGAGCAGTTCGCCGAGGGGTGTGGTTCAGGGCGTGGTTCACGGCAGTGTTTCGTGTCCATGATCCACTGATGAAGATGCCGAGTAAGCGTGACTGCTGCTTCTGCTACGTCTTCTGGCCCCTCGACCCGCACCAGGAATTGCGGCGGCTTTGTCGAGGAGTCGCGGGCGAGCTGTAGTCGGTGGCGACGTTGGTGGATGCCGCATAAGCCTCTTTCCGGCCCTGCCGCTGCCAGTGTTCATGCTGCCCTCTGCATTGCGTCCCGCTGGTGTGCCTGGCTGCACGAACAGCTCTCCACGCTCCGAGTGCAGCGGCAACTACCGCTGCACTCATGGCACGGGTTTCCTCAGCAGCGACTGGCTCACCATCGATCAGTATCTTGTTAGTCGAGCACTGATGCGGCCGCGTCCAGGGCCAGGTGCCACGGGTAGCCCTCCGGTCGGCCCTGGCCCGGCTCGTTGGGTACGAAGCCGCCTTCCCCGTAGAGCACGCGTACGCCCATCGCGCGGAGTGTGGCGATGCTGGTGTCGAACTGGGTGTGGCGCACGTAGGCGGCGTTGACGCACGGCATCGTCACTGTGGGGATGCCCTTGCCGATGGCCTCGGCCACGAACCCGACGATGAACTTGTCGGTGATCCCCAACGCCCATTGGTTGATGGTGTTGAAGGTGGCGGGGGCCATGACGGCGACATCCGCGGGGGGCCACGCGTCGGGTTCTCGGGGGAGCTTGTACTGGCTGCGCACCGGGTGCCCGGTCAGCTCCTCCAGCGCCGGCAGCTCGTCGTCGAGCCAGCGTGTGGCCGTGGGGGTCAATCCGAGGCAGACCTCCCAACCGGCCGCCTGCGCCCGCTCGATGACGCCGACGACGTTCAGCACGGGCGGGGCGGCGCTTCCCAGCAGGTACAAGACGCGGTTCGCGGTCATGGCGGCAGTTCACCGCGTGGCGTGCCTCACCCGCAACCGTCGTCCCCCGCCGGGGGCTGAGATCGCTATTCGCCGTTGTGCGCCTCGTCCTGCGGGTAGCGTGCCGTTGAGTGAGTCACGAACAGGGAGGCATGCATGCCGCTCCTCGGCGACGATCACACGGGCACTCGGATCGCACATCACCGGAAACGGGCTGGGCTGACTCAGCGCGGGCTGGCCCAGAAGGTCCCCTACTCGTACAGCCTGCTGACTCAGGTCGAGTCGGGGCACAAGCCCGCCAGCCCTGATCTGGTGGCCGCTGTCGCCAAGGCCCTGTGCATCGACGTCACGGCCCTGACCGGTCAGCCCTATGTGACCGAGCTACAGCAGGACCGGCTGGCCGCCCTGGTTCGCCCGATCCGTGAAGCCCTCGACCTGTACGACCTGGGGGCCGATCCGGCGATCACTCCACGCCCCACCCCTCAGCTGGTCGCCGCCGCTGAGGGGCTGTGTCAGCAAGTGCGGGCCACGAAGCTCCATGACGCTGCTCTCGACCTTCCCGACGTGATCGCGGAGATCACCACAGCCGCGCATCGGACGCCGTCCTCCGAGCTGTGGGCCGCGCTGTCGAGCACCTACCGCACCGCGCATGACTTGGCCGTGAAGCTGGGCTATTACGACTTGTCCACAGTGGCTCTGGACCGTATGGAGTGGGCCGCGTCCCGGGCTTCCGATCCGCTGCTGTCCGCAGTGCGCCAGTACATGCGTGCCCTGGTCTACTTCCGAGAGGGCGAGTACACGATCGGACGGCGGCTCGTCGCCTCCGGGCAAGGGCTGTTGCGGCAATCGCCTCAGACGAGGGAGAAGCACGCCGTCGCCGGACAGCTTCACCTGGGGGCGAGCATCATCGCGGCGCGCGCCCATGACGAGGACGCGGTCAGGAACCACCTGACGGAAGCCCGGTCTTACGCCGACCGGGTAGGCGAAGCCACGGACGTGCACTGGCTGTCCTTCGGACCTACGAACGTCACCGTGCACGCGGTGTCCGCCCATGTCGAGATGCGGCACTACGGCGAGGCTCTCCGAGAGGCCGCGAAGGTGCGGATACCGAAGGACTGGGCTGTCTCCCGCGCCGCTCACTTCTACGTGGATCAAGCACGCGCCCAGATGGAAGCGGGCCGATCCGAAGCGGCCTTGAAGTCCATCGTGACCGCGCGGAGACTGGCACCGCAGCAGACCCGCTACCACTCGGGCGCGCGCGAGACCATCAGGGGGCTGATCCACCAGTCCCGACGCACCCCGGACACCCTGGATCATCTGGCTGCCTGGGTGGGTCTCTGACACTTTCACCGCAGCAGCCCCCGGCTTTCACGTAACTGTGAAAGTTGGGGGCTTCGCATGTCACCAGCATGAATACTCAGCTGGTTTTCACCCACCTCCCCGACGATGAGGACGAGGACGCCCAACCGCCTCAGTCGAGGGGAGCAGGGGGATGAGCCCGGAGCGTCGCGCCGAGTCCGAGTGCCGTAAGGTGATCCGCTACCCCGGGGGCCGACAGGTTCGAGGCTAGCCCGTGGTGACTGTCCCGAGGCCTCGGAAGCCCGTCGCCGTGACCCCTCGTCGCGGCGGCGGGCTCGTGCTTGGGTGGGGCCGTCACGAAGCCCGACGCCTACGCGAGCCTTTCGGAGCAGCCGATGGACAACTTACGCGCACTGCGCATCGCCAACCAGCGCTTCGCCCAGCACCTCGACGGGATCGGGGACGACGGGTGGGCACTGGCCACGCCGTGCAGCGAGTGGACGGTGCGGGAGCTGGTGGGGCACGTCCTCCTGGGGCATGCGCATCTGGTGTCCGTCCTGACGGACGAGCAGGTCGCCCCCGGGCCCGGGGACACGTTCGCGGAGTGGGCCGGGAGGGCGGAGCGCGCCGCCGGGTTACCGGGGGTGCCCGGGCGGACCGTACGGAATCGGGTCGTCGGCGAGCTGAGCGGGGACGCGGCGGTGCGGATCCGCTGGAGCGACGTCTATGTGCACGCCTGGGACCTGGCGCGGGCCCGGGGTGCGGAGTTCACGCCCGATCAGGAGCTGGCCGAGGCGGCGCTGGAGTGGCTGGTCCCGGCGGGGCCGGGGCTCGGCGCCACGGGGGCGTTCGCGGCCGGCACCGATCCGGGGCCCGGGGCCGATCCGTTCACGCGGGTGCTGGCGCTCACCGGGCGGGCCACCGGCTAGTCCGGCTGGTTCTCCGGGCCGCCGTATTCGGGGCTGGTGTAGTCCGGGCTGCTGTAGCGGGGGCGGGCCTTGGGGCCCTCGTCGTCGGTGCTGAAGCCCGGGCGGCTGTAGCCGAGGTGGGGGGTGCGGCCCGCTTCGGTGCGCCCGGGGACGTACGCCGAGGAGGAACCCGTCGGCGCGGTCCAGGGCGTGGGGGCCGACGGATTGGTCAGCGCCTCGCGCAGAAAGGGCAGCACGCCCCGCTCCAGCAGGGCCTGTCGCCAGGCCTCTCTGGCGCGGTCCACCTCCTCCAGCTGCTCGGCCAGGGCCTCGCCGCGGATCGCGCTGGAGCCGTTGCGCAGGGCGGTGATGAGGAGGCCGACGGCGGCGAGCAGGATGCCCGCGGCGGTGAGGGCGGCGAAGAACCAGCCCGCGGTGATCATCGGCTGGGCGATGGACGGCGCGGGGTCCAGGACGTGCAGCACATAGCCGACGAGCAGGAAGATGATCGCGGCGGTCCCGGCCAGCACCGGGGCCAGCACGGCGAGCATGGGGAACAGTCCCGCTCCGGAGGCGTCCAGGAGGGCGCCGGTGAATCCGGCGGAGTGGTCGTGGTCGCCCTCGTCCTCCGGTGCCCCGGGCATCGGCAGGGGCGGGGCGGGCTCGCGCAGTCTGGTGCGGGCGACGACGTAATCCTGGTATTCGGCGGCCGCGCACGCGGTGATGGCGGCCGAGGCGCTGAGCGCCATGGTGCGCAGCTGCTCGGCGGTGAGCCGCTGTCCTATGCCCTTCAGATCCGGTCGGCGGTCCGCGGTACGCAGCACCTCGTCGAGAACTCGCTCGAACTCCGGGCGGTCTTCGGCGAACAGGTGCGGAGCGCTTTTCATGGTGCATCCCCCGATACTCCGTAGGGCCTTGGTGCCGGCTTTCGCCGGGCAGTCGGGCGGAAACGGAGGAGAGCCTGCGACGGATAAACCGATGGTAGAGCCGATCCGGCGCGAGGTGACAGCAAGTTTCGTGATTTGCTCAGCCCCGGTGAGGCCCTCCGTCCGCTTCCGTGTGCGCCCGCATCGCCCTCAGGCGCCCAGCGGCAGTTGTACGACCAGCAGTTTTCCGGCCATGGTGATGCCGCCGTCCATCGCGACCGCGAGATTGTCCGCGTAGACGTGCGGGCCCTCGACCGCGGGCGCGCCATCGTCCTCGCCGTCCTCCGAGCCGACTTCGCCCAGCAGGTACGGGATCGGGCTGTGCCCGTGGACGATGCGCTCCCCGCCGTAGGTGCCGAGCAATTCGCGCACGGCCGTCGGTCCGGCGTCCTCGTCGCGGAAGGCGAAGCGCTTGGTGAATTTGCGGAACAGGTCCCAGCACTCGTCCGCGTCGCTGCGCTGGAGCGTCTCGGTGACGGTGTCGTTGACGGCCTCGATCGAGTCGCCGTACTCCAGATAGGCGGTGGTGTCGGAGTGCACGAGCAGATGCCCGTCCTCCTCGGCCATCGCGTCCAGCCGTGACATCCACTGGAGGTGATGGTCCTCCAGTCGCTCCATGTCGGTGCGCTGGCCGCCATTGAGCAGCCAGGCGGCCTGGAAGGAGGCGGTGCCCGCCCCGGAGTGGACGGGGGTGTCGCCGAACCGCTTGGCGCCGATGAGGAGCAGTTCGTGATTGCCCATCAGCGCCTTGCAGTAGCCGCCCGCGGCGGCGGCCTCGGCGGAGAGCTGCATCACCAGGTCGATGACGCCGATGCCGTCCGGGCCGCGGTCGGTGAAGTCGCCGAGGAACCACAGCCGGGCGTTCCCGGCCGCCCAGCTGCCCTTGTCGTCGATCAGGCCCTGGGCGGCGAGCGCCTCGCGCAACTCGTCGTGGTAGCCGTGGACATCGCCCACGACGTACAGCGGGCCGGGCCCTTCGCCGTCGTCGAGCGGGTCGGCTTCGGGGTCGGTCACCGAGGTGAGGGCGATCGTCGGGCGGTCCTGCGGGGGCACCAACTGGGTGTCCGCGATGGTGTGCCCGGGGCCCAGCACCGGCAGCTTCTCCGTCGGGGTGTACCCGTCGGGCATCGGGGCAGGCGCAGGTGCCGGAGGCACCGGACCGGGCGGCGTGGACGCCCCGTACGCGGGCACGTGCGGCACCGCCGCCGTGGTCCCTGCCGTGGCTTCCAGACCGGCCCCCTGAGTCATCGACCCCTCCACCATCGCGCCGCCGTGCCACCTTGTGGACCTTGCCTGGTCGACGGCGGTCCGCGGTGTCGTCCGCCCATCATAGGAATGACCGTGAGGGCTTGTGACGCACCAGGGTGCCGTCAATCGGTACTCGGTCCCGCTTGGACGGTCTTTTATCCCGGATTGGCCCGGTAGGGGAAGCCCAGCGGCCTCCAGTCCTCCTCGGGTCATCCTTGAGTCACTCTCAGATCATCCTCCGGCGCGGCTGCGCGGCGGGCTGACCGTCGTTCGCGGCGGACGGCGCTGGGACGACGTCCGCACGATCAGTTCGGTGGGTATCACCTGCTCGACGGGACGGTCGCTGTCGAGTCCCTCGATGGCGTCGATGAGCAGCTGCACCACGGCGGTGCCGATCCGGCGCGGCTTGAGCGAGAGCGTCGTGATGGGCGGTTCGGTGGTCCGGTAGACCGTGGACTCGCTACAGCACACCAGCAGCAGGTCCTCGGGGACGCGCAGCCCGTAGCGGCGGGCGGCGGCGAGCAGGTCCGTGCCGTTGGGGTCGAAGAGCCCGTAGACCGCGTCGGGGCGGTCCGGCCGGGCGAGCAGCCGGTCGGCGGCGACGGCCCCGGCACAGGGGTCGTGAGCCGGGTACGCCTCGTAGACCGGGTCCTGGCCCACCCGCTCGCACCAGTGCAGATACGCCTCGGTCGACAGCCGGGTGTAGGTGTCGGTGCTGGTGCCGGTGAGCAGCCCGATGCGGCGCGCCCCGGCCTCGGCGAGGTGGTCCAGCAGGCCGAGCACGGCCGCCTCGTGGTCGTTGTCGACCCAGGCGGTCACCGGGAGGGTGCCGGCCGGGCGGCCGTCGCTGACCACGGGGAGGCCCTGGCGGAGCAGCTCGGCGACCACCGGGTCGTGGTCGGACGGGTCGATCACGATGGTGCCGTCGAGCGCGACGTTGGACCACACGTCGTGGCGGGAGGTGGCCGGGAGGATGACGAGCGCGTAGCCGCGGGCCAGCGCCGCGGAGGTCGCGGCCCGCGCCATCTCGGCGAAGTAGGCGAACTCGGTGAAGGTGAAAGGTTCATCCCCGTACGTGGTCACGGTCAGGCCGATGAGGCCGGACTTGCCGGTACGGAGGGTACGGGCCGCGGCGGACGGGCGATAGCCCAGCCGCTCGGCGACCTCGCGGACGTGGCGGCGGGTGGCATCCGGGAGCCGTCCCTTGCCGTTGAGCGCGTCGGAGACGGTCGTGATCGAGACCCCGGCGGCGGCGGCCACGTCCCGGATGCCCGCCCTGCCTAACCGGCGGCCGGCCGACCGGCTCACCTGGTGCTTCCCTGCTGCTGTCATGGCCAGCCGATAGTAGGGCCCGGGCACCCGGTCTGCGCGATTCCGCCATCGGTATTCGGAAGGCACGTTTCTGCATGAGCGCTCTGCTCAATTCCCTTGGAAAGTAAGTCAGTTGGGGTGCCGGGGAGGGGTCTGGTCGCCCCTGGCATATCCACACCTGGCGATTGCTCGATGTCTCGAAGAGGTCTCAACTCACCTGCACGAGGGATGCGCGCCACGGCGCTCGCCACCGGCGCGCGCACATGAGCGGGGCGCTCCCCCGGCGGGTACGCGGGCGCCCCCGGCGGGTACGCGGAGTGCTCCGGCGGGTACGCCGGGCCGGGCAATCCTCATAAGGTGTGCAGTATTGCCGTGTGCGAAGCCTGCGCACGGAGCCGAAGGGAAGGGCCGAGGAGGACTGCCGGTGAGTGAGAAGAGCCCCAAGCTGCGCGCGGCGCTGGACGGGATTCCGACGTACAAGCCCGGTAAGCCGGCCGCCGGGGACGGCCCCAGGTCCTTCAAGCTGTCCTCCAACGAGAACCCGTATCCGCCGCTGGCCGGGGTGCTGGAGACGGTCGCGAACTCCGCCGCGTCCTTCAACCGCTACCCGGACCTCGCCTGCACCGCGCTGATCGCCGAGCTGGCGAGCCGCTTCGACGTCCCGCTGGAGCACCTGGCCACCGGGACCGGCTCGGTCGGCCTGGCCCAGCAGATCGTCCAGTCGACGGCCGGGCCGGGCGACGAGGTGATCTACGCCTGGCGGTCCTTCGAGGCATATCCGATCATCACTCAGATCGCGGGCGCGACCTCGGTGCGGGTCCCGCTGACCGACGCGGAGGTCCACGACCTGGACGCGATGGCGGATGCGATCACCGACCGCACCCGGCTGATTTTCGTCTGTAACCCCAACAACCCGACCAGCACCGTGGTGCGCCGTGCGGAGCTGGAGCGGTTCCTGGACCGGGTGCCGTCCGATGTGCTGGTGGTGCTGGACGAGGCGTACATCGAGTTCATCCGGGACGACCGGGTCCCCAACGGCATCGACCTCTACCGGGACCGGCCGAACGTCTGCGTCCTGCGCACCTTCTCCAAGGCGTACGGCCTGGCCGGGCTGCGGGTCGGCTTCGCGATCGCCCATGAGCCGGTGGCCGCGGCACTGCGCAAGACCGCGGTCCCCTTCGGCGTCAGCCAGCTCGCCCAGGACGCCGCGGTCGCCTCGCTGCACAGCGAGGACGCGCTGCGCGACCGGGTGGAGGCGCTGGTCGCCGAGCGGGCGCGGGTGGCCGGGGCGCTGACCGGACAGGGCTGGACGGTGCCGGAGGCGCACGCGAACTTCGTCTGGCTGCGGCTGGGGGAGCGCACCGCGGACTTCGCGGCGGCGTGCGAGGCGGCGGGCGTGGTCGTGCGGCCGTTCCCGGGCGAGGGGACGCGCGTGACGATCGGCGAGCGGGAGGCGAACGACCTCTTCCTGCGGGCCGCCGAGGAGTTCCGCAAGGAGCTGTGAGCGCGGCGCCCGCCGCCGTCGGCCCCGTTCCGTCAAGGGGCCGGTCGGGCCCTCCCTGATCGGCGAAGGATACCCAAGCGTGCCCCATTCGCCCCCTCCCACCCCCAGGTGGGAGGGGGCGAAGGCATGTGCGTATCATTGCTTGTGAATGTGAATACGTTCACAAGCTCGCTTCGGGGAGCAGCGCGGCACGACCGTGCGGCACGGCAAGACCGTAAGGAGAGATTCACGTGGAGCTGGCTCTGGCGCCGGAGACGCTGGCGCGATGGCAGTTCGGGATCACGACCGTCTACCACTTCCTCTTCGTGCCCCTGACGATCTCTCTTGCGGCGATCACCGCCGGGCTGGAAACCGCCTGGGTGCGCACGGGCAAGGAGAAGTACTTCCACGCCACCAAGTTCTGGGGCAAGCTCTTCCTGATCAACATCGCGATGGGCGTCGTCACCGGCATCGTCCAGGAGTTCCAGTTCGGCATGAACTGGTCCGACTACTCGCGCTTCGTCGGCGACGTCTTCGGTGCGCCGCTCGCGATGGAGGCGCTGCTCGCCTTCTTCTTCGAGTCCACCTTCATCGGCCTGTGGATATTCGGCTGGGACAAGCTGCCGAAGAAGATCCACTGCGCCTGCATCTGGATCGTCTCGCTCGGCACCGTCCTGTCGTCGTACTTCATCCTCGCCGCCAACTCCTGGATGCAGCACCCGACCGGCTACGCCATCGACAAGGCCACCGGAAAGGCCCGGCTGACCGACATCTGGGCGGTGCTGACCCAGGACACCACCCTGGTCGTGGTCTTCCACACCCTCACCGCCGCCTTCCTCACCGGTGGTGCCTTCATCGTCGGCATCGCCTCCCTGCACCTGTGGCGGGCCAAGCGCAAGCAGCTCCGCGGCGAGGAGCTCGGCGCCAAGGAGAAGAAGCAGATCGGGGCGATGCGGGCCAGCCTGCGGGTCGGTCTGATCGTGGCCGTCATCGCCGGACTGGGCACGGCGATCAGCGGCGACTCGCTCGGCAAGGTGATGTTCGAGCAGCAGCCGATGAAGATGGCCTCGGCGGAGGCCCTGTGGGACACCCAGGCGCCCGCGCCCTTCTCCGTCTTCGCGGTGGGCGACGTCAGCGAGGGGCACAACAGCGTCGAGCTGGAGGTCCCCGCGGCGCTGTCCTTCCTCGCGCACAGCAACTTCACCGACGCCGTCCCCGGCATCAACGATGTCGCCCAGAAGGAGGCCGCCGCCTACGGCGGCCAGCCCGAGGACTACATCCCCAGCATCTTCATGACCTTCTGGGGCTTCCGGCTGATGATCGGTTTCGGCATGACCTCGTTCGCCGCCGGTGTCATCGGGCTGTGGACGACCCGGAAGAAGCGCTGGCTCGATCCCGCCTTCCGTACCGCCGAGGACGAGGTGCCCCGGCTCATGCTCACCAAGACGCGCGAGATGAGCCCGCTGCTCACGACGTGGTCCTGGCGGATCGGCATCCTCACCATGGGTTTCCCGCTGATCGCCAACTCCTTCGGATGGATCTTCACCGAGATGGGCCGCCAGCCCTGGGCGGTGTACGGGCTGATGAAGACCTCCGACGCGGTCTCCCCCGGGGTGAGCCAGACCGAGGTCCTCATCTCCCTCGGCGTCTTCACGCTGCTGTACGGCGTGCTCGCCGTGATCGAGGTGCGGCTGCTGGCCAAGTACGCCAAGGCCGGGCCGGACACCGACGAGAAGCCGCCCGCCGAGGACCCCAAGCTGCGGCTGCCCTCGGGCGGCCCGGGCGGTCCCGGTGGCGGGTCCGCCGCGGAGGACGACGCCGACAAGCCGCTGACCTTCGCGTACTGACGCGTCACGACGGCCGGAGAGACTCATGCACCTTCACGACTTCTGGTTCCTGCTGATCGCCTTCCTGTGGACCGGCTACTTCTTCCTCGAAGGCTTCGACTTCGGCATCGGAGTGCTGACCAAGTTGCTCGCCCGGGACCGCACCGAGCGCCGCGTGCTGATCAACACCATCGGGCCGGTGTGGGACGGCAACGAGGTCTGGCTGATCACGGCCGCCGGCGCCACCTTCGCCGCCTTCCCCGACTGGTACGCGACCCTCTTCAGCGGCTTCTATCTGCCGCTGCTGGCCATCCTGGTCTGCCTGATCCTGCGTGGTGTCGCCTTCGAGTACCGGCACAAGCGTGCCGAGGACCGCTGGCAGCGCAACTGGGAGCACACGATCTTCTGGTGCTCCCTGCTTCCCGCGTTCCTGTGGGGCGCGATCTTCGCCAACCTGGTGCACGGGGTGCCGATCGGCCCGGACAAGAACTACACGGGCGGCCTGGGTGACCTGATCACTCCGTACGCCCTGCTCGGCGGTGTCGTCACGCTGGTGCTGTTCACCTTCCACGGCACGGTCTTCGCCGCACTCAAGACGACCGGGGACATCCGGGCGCGGTCGCGCCGGTACGCGGCCCGGCTCGGCCCGGTCGCGGCCGTGGCCGCGCTGCTGTTCCTCGGCTGGACCCAGGCCGACAGCGGCAACGGGCGCAGCCTGGCCGCGGTGGTCCTCGTGGCGGCGGCGCTGGCCGCGGCCCTGGTGATGAACGCGCGGGGGCGCGAGGGCTGGGCGTTCGGCCTGTCCGGGGTGGCCATCGCGGCGTCGGTCGCGATGCTCTTCCTGGCGCTCTTCCCGGACGTCATGCCGTCCTCGCTGGACCCGAAGTGGAGCCTGACGGCGGCGAACGCGGCCGCCAGCGCCTATCCGCTGAAGATCATGACGTGGGTCGGGGTCATCATGATGCCGCTGATCATGGCCTACCAGGCGTGGACGTACTGGGTCTTCCGCAAGCGCATCGGCACCCAGCACATCCCCGCCGCGCACTGATGCACGCGTATCAGGTGGTGTGTTTCACGTGAAACCAATCGACCCCCGGCTCCTCCGGTACGCGCGGGCGACCCGGTTCTTCCTGGCGGCGTCCGTCGCGCTGGGGCTCGCCGGGGCCGGGCTCGTCATCGCGCAGGCCATGCTCATCGCCGAGATCGTGGTCGGCGCGTTCCAGCGGGGCCAGGGTGTTGACGCGCTGACCGCGTCGCTGATCTGGCTGGCGCTGGTCGCCGGGGGCCGGGCCGCCGTCTCCTGGCTGACCGAGCTGGCTGCGCACCGGGCGAGCGCCGCGGTCAAGTCGGAGCTGCGGCTGCGGCTGCTGGAGCGGGCCGTACGGCTGGGGCCCGGCTGGCTGGACTCCCAGCGCACCGGCGAACTCACCACCCTCGCCACCCGTGGCATCGACGCCCTGGACGACTACTTCGCCCGCTATCTGCCCCAGCTGGGCCTCGCGGTGGTGGTCCCGGCGGCGGTGCTCGCCCGGATCGTCACCGCCGACTGGGTCTCGGCGGTGGTCATCGTCGCCACCCTGCCGCTGATCCCCCTGTTCATGGTGCTCATCGGCTGGGCCACGCAGTCCCGGATGGACCGTCAGTGGCGGCTGCTGTCCCGGCTGTCCGGCCACTTCCTCGACGTCGTCGCCGGACTGCCGACCCTCAAGGTCTTCGGCCGTGCCAAGGCCCAGGCCGCCGCGATCCGGTCCATCACCGCCGACTACCGGCGGGCCACGCTGAAGACGCTGCGGCTGGCCTTCCTGTCCTCCTTCGCCCTGGAGCTGCTGTCCACGCTGTCCGTCGCGCTGGTGGCGGTCGGCATCGGCATGCGGCTCGTCCACGGCGAACTGGACCTGTACACCGGGCTGATGGTGCTGGTCCTCGCGCCCGAGGCGTATCTGCCGCTGCGGCAGGTGGGCGCGCAGTACCACGCGGCGGCGGAAGGGCTCGCGGCGGCGGACGAGGCGTTCGCCGTGCTGGAGCGGGAACCGGCCGCCGCCGGTGGGGTGCCCGCGCCCGACGCCCGGGACGCGGCGCTCGCGGTCGACGGACTGGCCGTCCGCCACCCCGGGCGCGCCGCGCCCTCCCTGGCCCCGGTCTCGTTCGAGGTCCGGCCCGGCGAGACCGTGGCGATCACCGGCCCCAGCGGCGCGGGCAAGACGACCCTGCTGAACGTCGTGCTGGGCTTCGCGGAGCCGTCCGAGGGCCGGGTGCTGGCCGGTGGCCACGACCTGGTGTCGCTCGACCCCGAGAGCTGGCGCCGCCAGATCGCCTGGGTGCCGCAGCGCCCGTACCTCTTCGCGGGCACCATCGCGGACAACGTACGGCTGGCGCGGCCCGACGCCGACGACGCCGCGGTGTGCGACGCCCTGCGGCAGGCCGACGCCCTCGGTTTCGTCGACGCGCTGCCGGAGGGGTCCGGGACCCGGCTCGGCGAGATGGGCGCGGGCCTCTCCGCGGGCCAGCGCCAGCGGATCGCCCTGGCCCGCGCCTTCCTGGCCGACCGCCCGGTGCTGCTGCTCGACGAGCCCACCGCGAACCTCGACGGCGCGACGGAGGCGGCCGTCGTCGACGCGGTGCGGCGGCTGGCCGAGGGCCGCACGGTCCTCCTGGTCGTCCACCGCCCGGCGCTGTTGCCGCTGGCCGACCGGATCATCCCCCTGCCGGGACCCGCAGGCCCGTCCGGGCCCGGGGCCGGATACGGGCCCGCCGTGGGCCGGACCGGGGCTGGCGACCCGGCGCGTCCCTTGGCGGAGGCGGGCGACGCGGCTGCCCGGGCGCTGCCCGCGCAGTGCGCCGACGGCACGGCGTCGACGGACG
>NZ_RIBZ01000822.1:0-15318 GCF_003721215.1 Streptomyces botrytidirepellens | reverse complement strand
GGCTGGAGGCGGCGGCCTGCCCCGCGCCCGACGCGGCCCGCGGCACCCCGGGCCGGGACGCGCTGGACGCGCGGCTGCTGGAGTTGCTGAACACCGACGGCCGGATGTCCATACGGGACCTGGCGGCGGGCGCCGACGCGGGGACCACCACGGTGCGGCGCCGACTGGGGGTCCTGCTGGCCTCCCGGGTCAGCATGCGCTGCGATCTGGCCCGGCCGCTGTCCGGCTGGCCGCTGTCAGCGGTGTACTTCGCGTCCGTACCGGCGCGGTATCTGCGGGAGAGCACCCGGGTGCTGGCCGGGATGCGGGAGGTGCGGTCGTGCTCGATCACGGCCGGGCCGCACAACGTGGTGATCGACGTCTGGCTGCGCGCGATGAGCGATGTGCACGGCTTCGAGGCGCATGTGGCGCGGCAGGTGCCCCATCTGGCCATCGACGACCGCTCGGTGGTGCTGCGCACGGTGAAGCACATGGGACGGCTGCTGGACCGGGACGGGCGTTGTGTGGGCGTCGTCCCGCTGCGCCAGCCGCAGGGAACGCACGGCGTGGCGGGCGACGAGAACTGAGCGTCGGGATTCGGTCAGCTCAGCGGGTGGGAAGCGCCCGGCGCCTATCCATCTGTCATATGCCTGCGTAGGACATTCGTATGATGCGTCTCCCCCGCGGTAACCCAGAAGAGCCTGTTCCCGCTACGTCCCGCCCGGTGCGGCGCTGATCCGGCGCGGTCGTGGCACCGGCGGTGCGGCGACCGCACAGGCCCCGGGGCTCTTCCGTACGGACAACCGCAGTGCGGCGCGAACGGGCTGGTCCGGGCGGGTGCGCCCGGCGGAGGGCACCGCAGGGGCCGCTCCCCCGCCGCGGTGTCGCCGGGGGCCATGGGGCCACGGAGGCCCCAAAGGGCCGCGGACCTTACTACACGGCGTCCGCGGTTTCGGCCCAACGACAGATTTCACCCCCATCCGCTGAACCGTGCGTAACCTCTCCGTCACTGGCGAGCCCCCGGGTGCGCCACGGGCACCGCAGGAGGGGAGACCGCATGCCCGGAATCGATGAATGCCTGCTCGACGCCATGACGGTGAACGGCGCGCGCGGCGCCGCCGTGATCGAGTGGACCAGCGGGCTCGCGCTCGGCATGGTCGGCGAGACACGCGACGGCGACCCCGAGGCCACCGCGGCGGAGACGGCCGAATTGGCGCGCATGGCCGCCGAGCAGTCCGCGTTCGCGGCGCTCGAACCGCGCGGTGACGGCCACGGCTCGGCCCCCGGTGAGGGCGACGGCGACGACGCGGCGCCCGGGGAGGCTCCGGTGGAGGACGTCATCGTCACCACCCGCACCTGCTACCACCTGCTGCGCTTCGTCGACACCGCCTTCGACAGCGGTGTCTTCTTCTACCTGTGGCTCGACCGCCGCGAGGGGAACCTGGCGCTCGCCCGGATGCGGCTGCGCGATCTGTCGCAGCGGCTGGCGCTCTGATGAGACCCGACCCCGCGCCCCGTCTCACCGAGCTGGCCGCCGAGCGGGCCAGCGGCGCCCTGCTGTGCGACGCGGGCACCGTCTATCTCGCGGACGGGCAGGTCGTGCACGCGGAGAGCCCGCTGTCCCCGGGCCTGGACGTGCTGCTCACCACCGGCGGGCGGCTGACCGCCGACAGCTGGCGGGAGGCGTTCGACCGCACCGCCACCGCCGGACGGGTCGGCCGGTTCCTCGTGGACAGCGGGCGGCTGACCGGCGCGGAGCTGGAGATCTGCCACCTGGGCGCGCTGTTCGACGCGGCCTGGTTCGCGCTCGGGCCGGGCAGCGGACCGCGCGGCTTCCAGCGGGGCGCGGCGCACTGGCTCGGCCCGGTGCGCCCGGTGGGCGCGGCCGATGTCGAGCGGGAGATCCGGCGGCGCGGCAAGCTGCTCGAGGGCCTGTGGCCGTATCCGCGGGTGGACACCGAGCCCGTGGTGCTGCGTCGCCCGGACGGACACCTCCCGCCGGTCACCCGCCGCCAGCGCGCGGTGCTGGCGTTCGCGGACGGGATGCGCACGCCCGCCGGGATCGCCCGGGCGCTGGGCCGCCCCGCCTTCCACACCGTGCTCGACGTGCGGCGGCTGGCGGCCGCCGGTTACGTCGAGACGCCCCGATCACCCCGCACCCCCCTGCCGTCGGCCCCGGCACCCGGTCCGGCCGCGGTCGACTTCGCCGAACCCGACGCCCCCCTGCTGCGTCGGCTCCGTGACGCCTTGGAGGCACACCTGTGATTCCCCCGACCGCCCCCGCCGCCTCGGGCATCCCGTCGTGAGACGCGCGTTGCGGCAGCGCACGGACCCGCGGCAGCGCACGGATCCGCGCCGGCACGCGCCCGACCCGCGACAGCGTGCGGAGAGGAGAGAGCTGTTGGCCGCCGAACCCGAAGTCCTGGACGAGTTGCGCCGATTGCGGGCCCGCGTCGTTCATGTGACCGGCGCCCTGGTCGCCACCAGCGACGGTCTCGTACTGGCCCACGACACGGCCTCCATCGAGCCCGAGGGCGTCGCCGCGCTGACCGCCGCCGCCCTCGGGGTGACGCAGTCGCTCGCCGACGCCACGGGCCGGGGCGCCTTCCGCGAACTGCTGGTCCGCGGCGAGGAGGGCTACGTCGCCACGTACGCCGCGGGCCCCGCGGCCGTGCTGACCGTGCTGGCCGGAGGGCGCACCAACGTGGGCCGTCTCCATATGGAAGCCCGCCGGTCGGGCGCCCGCGTCGCCGAGTTGGTGGGCGACGCGCTCGGCAAGGCCGAGCAGAGCTGAAGCCACCCATCACCCGGGCACACCACCCGGACACACCATCCATCGAAAGGAACTGCCAGATCATGGCGAACACCCAGACCGCGCTCAAAGAGGCGATGACATCCATCGAGGGCACCCTCGGCGTCGCGCTGGTCGACTACTCCAGCGGCATGGCCCTGGGCACCCTGGGCGGGGGCAAGGAACTCGACCTGACGGTGGCGGCCGCGGGCAACACCGATGTGGTGCGCGCCAAGGTGCGCACCATGGAGCAGCTCGGCCTCAAGGACTCCATCGAGGACATACTGATCACCCTGGGCAGCCAGTACCACCTGATCCGGCTGCTGAAGGGCAGGAACAGCCAGGGGCTGTTCCTCTATATGGCGCTGGACAAGAACCGGGCCAACCTGGCGATGGCCCGCCACCAGTTGCGCCGGATCGAGGCCGACTTGGAGGTCTGATCCTCCGCAGCGGCCGCGGGGCGACAGGCAGACGGCGGCAGCCCTGTCGCCCCGCACCGAGATCCAATTCAGGCTAGGCAAACTAACCAACACTTCTATGCTGAGCCGCCATGGGCCGGTCGGAATTGATGGCGGTGAGCCTCGGGTACGCGCTCGTCCTGGCGGCGCTGTTCACCGCGGTGATCGTGGGCGGATTACTGGTGGCGCGGGACGCGCTGCTCGACGACTACCCGCCCGCGATCCGGGAGCGCCACGGTCCGCAGAGCCCCCGGGGGAAGCGCACGGCCGCGGTGATGGGGCTGCTGAACGCGCTGCTGTTCGTCGCCCTCCCGCTAGCGGGCGTACGAGAGCTGCACGGCCGCACCGAGGACACCCTCGGCTTCTGGCCCGCCTTCGTTCTCGGCGGTGTGGCCTTCCTCGTCCTCGTCCTCACCGATCTGCTGGTCCTGGACTGGTTGCTGTTCTGCACGGTCCGGCCGCGTTTCATGGTGCTGCCGGGGACGGACGGCATGCCCGAGTACCGCGACTACGCGTTCCACTGGCGGGTGCTCGTGCCCAGGCCCGTCCCCTGGCCGCCGCTCGCCATCCCCGGTTACGGGGTGGCCGTGGGCGCCGTCTCCGCGGTGGCCGAGGCCCTCGTCGCCTGACGATCGCCGCGCTCAGCGCCCCTCGTGGCGCGCCTTGCGCCGGGCCTCCTCCTCGTTGAACAGCTCGGCCAACTTCCGGGTGTGCGCGTCGAGTTCGAGTTCGTCGTCCTCGTCGTCATCCTCGTCGTCGACGAGCAGGCCCTGTTCGCGGAGCTGCTGGTCGTGCAGCTTCACCGGCGGCTGCGGATCCCAGTCGGAGGGCCGGGGCCCCTCGGGGCCGTCCGGCCCGATCCGTACCAGGCGCTCGACGCGCACGATCCTGAACAGCCTCCCCTGCACCACCAGTTCATCGCCCCGCTCCGCGTCCAGCCGGTCGGCCGCGGCCATGTACGGGGCGCGCTCGGCAGGTTCGAGGCCGAGCTTCCACGGGATGAGGACACGCATCTCCAGCGCCAGGGTGTCCCGGGCGCCCTGGGGCGTGGTCGACGTCCCCGTACAGTCGGACCGCCACTCCCCGGCTGCCCTCTCGACCGTCATGAACGTCGGCGGCAGCAGCACGCCTCCCGGGTGGGTGTCCGCCGCGCGCAGGCAGTCGTCGCGCACCTCCTGGGGGACGCTGCCCCGCTTGGGCAGCATCGACAGCAGTTCGAGCTTCAGGATGCCGTCGGACACACCGGTGGCGGTCACCGGATCGATGACGAACCCCGAGGTGGGGTCGGGCGCCCTGTGGGCCTCCCCCGGGGGCGCCGGGTCGAGGTCGGTGATCCGCGGCGGCTCGGGCCCCTGCGGGCCGGAGCGGAGGAAGCGCTCGGCCCGGACCACCCGGAACCGGCTGCCCTGGACCGTCATCTCGTCGATGACCTCCCAGTCCATCCGCTCAGCGGCCGCCATGCACTCCTCGAGGCCCGCCCGGTCACCGGCGGCCTCCGCCTCCTGCGCCATCTTGCGGAACTGACAGCCCATGCCCTCACGGGCGTCCTGCGGCGCCAGCCCCGAGAACGGCGACACCAGCTCCCAGCCGCCCTGTTCACGCTCCCGCACCACCCCGAACACCGGTCCGCCGGCCGAGAGGATCTCCGGATACACCTCCCGCGACCGCCATGCCTCCACATCCGCCACCGCCGCCACCGGCGCCTCCGGCGCGGCCACCCGGACCGTCCGATAGGCGGGGACGTTCTCGCCCTCTTCCGTCATGGGGCCAGCATGAGCACATACAAGCCGCTTGCGCGACACATCGGCTGAAAGTCCATCCGTCCGTGGGAAGAGCCCTTGCGAGGCCCTCAACAACAAGGTCACGCACGCTTATTGACCCGCAGTCCGGCGCCAACCTAGCCTCCATCTCCATACATAGACCGAGTACACATATGTGGAACCGGGGGTCGCATGCCTCTTGTCATCGTCGGGATCAGCGTTCTGAGCCTGCTGTTCCTCATGACGAAGCTGAAGCTCAACGGCTTCATCGCACTGCTCCTGGTGGCGGTCGGCGTCGCACTGGTGCAGGGGGTGTCGCTGGAGAAGATCCCGGACGTCCTCGCGGGCGGCATCGGGGACCAGATCGGCGACACGATGATCGTCATCGGGTTGGGCGCCATGGTCGGCCGGGTCATGGGCGACTGCGGCGCCGCCCAGCGGATCGCGGGCAAGCTGGTCGACACCTTCGGGCTGCGCTGGGTGCAGGTGGCCATGGTGGTGACCGCGATGCTGATCGGCGTGACGATGTTCTACGAGGTGGCCTTCGTCATCATCGTGCCCATCGCGTTCACCATCGTCCGCGTCACCCGGGCGAACCTGCTGTGGGTCGGGCTGCCGATGTCCATCGCCCTGTCGACCATGCACAGCTTCCTGCCGCCGCACCCCGGACCCACCGCGGTGGCCGCGTCGTTCGACGCGTCGGTCGGACTGACCCTGTTCTACGGCCTCTTCTTCGCCGTGCCGTTCGGTGCGCTGATCGCCCTGGTGTGGCCGCGGCTCCCGTTCGTCCGGCGGATGAACCCCGAGATCCCCCAGGGCCTGGTCACCGAGCGCACCTTCAGCGACGAGGAGATGCCCGGGATGGGCTGGTCGCTGTCGGTGGCGCTCTTCCCGGTGGTCCTGATCGCCGGGGCGGCGGTGTACGACATGGCCGTGCCCGACTCCAACGCGGCCCTGCCCTTCGTCACCTTCATCGGCTCGGCACCGATCGCCCTGCTGCTCACCCTGCTGCTGGCCCTGTGGGCGTTCGGCCCGCGGATCGGGCGGGGGCTCGCGGAGGTCAGCAAGTCGTGCAACTCGGCGGCCCAGGCGATGGCAATGATCCTGCTGGTGATCGGGGCGGGCGGCGCCTTCAAGGGGGTCCTGGTGGAGGGCGGAATATCCGACTACATCAAGAACCTCACGGACGACTGGCCGGTGTCCCCGATCTTCCTGGCGTGGCTCATCGCGGTCATCCTCCGGGTGGCGCTCGGCTCGGCCACGGTCGCCGTCGTCACGGCCGCCGGGGTGGTGCAGCCGCTGATCGCCGGCAGCGGGGTCCACCCCGAACTCATGGTGCTCGCGGTGTCCTGCGGCTCCATCGCCTTCTCGCACGTCAACGACCCGGGCTTCTGGATGTTCAAGGAGTACTTCAACCTCTCCGTCATTGATGCCATCAAGGCGCGCACCACGTACACCACGGTGCTCGCGGTGCTCGGCCTCGGCGGTGTGCTGGCGGTTGAGGCGAGCCTGGACGCCCTCGGCTTGTAGCGGCTCCCGCGGGGCACCGCAGGCAGGGCACCACAGGCCACATCGAGTCAGCCCACTTTGTACGGATTACGCTCGAATGTGAATGCCTGTGTGAGTGCCTGGTGGAAGGGAGCGCATCCGTGTCCGTCACCTCATCCGGGCCGCCCCCGGTCTCCTTGCCCCGCCATCGCGGCTGCCCGTTCGACCCGCCCGGTGCGTACGGGGCGCTCCGGGAGCGGCGGAAGGCCGCCCGGCTGGCCTTTCCGGACGGAAAGGCGGGCTGGCTGCTCACCGGCTACGAGGACGTGCGCGAGCTGCTCGCGGACAACCGGTTCAGCTCGGACCGGATCCGGGCGTCGTCGCCGGTCCGGGCGTTTCCGGTCCGGGAGGACGATCCGCGGCGCCTCGGCTCGTTCATCGGCATGGACCCTCCCGAGCACACCCGGTACCGGCGGCTGCTCTCCCGGTGGTTCACGGTGCGGCGGGCGCGGGAGCTGCTGCCGCGCATCGAGGGGATCGTCGCGGATCACCTGGACGCGATGGAGCGCGCCGGTCCGCCCGCCGACCTGGTGCGGGCGTTCGCCCAGCCCATCCCGTCCCTGGTGATCTGCGAGCTGCTGGGGGTGCCGTACGCCGACCGGGCCGCCTTCCAGGCGTGGTCGGCCACCCTGTTCCGGATCGACGAGGACGAGGAGAAGATCTTCGCGGCCCGGGACGCGGTGTGGGACTACATGCGGGACCTGGTGGCGGCCAAGCGGCGCCGCCCGGACGAGGCGCTGCTGTCGCGGCTGGTCCAGGACACGAAGGGCGCGGACGAGACGGACCCGGCGGCGTTCTCCGACGCGGAGCTGACGGGCGTGGGGCTGCTGCTGCTCATCGCGGGCCATGAGACGACGGCGAACATGCTGGCCCTGGGCACCTTCGCCCTGCTGTGCCACCCCGAGCAGGCGCGGCTGGTGCGCGAGCGGCCCGAGCGGGCCGATGACGCGGTCGAGGAGCTGCTGCGCTACCTGACCATCGTCCAGTTCGGCACGGTCCGGGTCGCCCGGGAGGACGTGGAGATCGCCGGGGTGCGGGTGCGGGCCGGGGAGACCGTGGTCGCCTCGATCGCCGCGGCCAACCGGGACCCCGCCCGGTTCCCGGCCCCCGACGAGCTGGACATCACCCGCGACGCCACCGAGCACATCGCCTTCGGCCACGGCGTCCACCAGTGCCTGGGCCAGCACCTGGCCCGGATGGAGATGCGGACCGGCTACCCGGCGCTGCTCCGGCGGTTTCCCACCCTGCGGCTGGCGGTGCCGCGCGAGGAGGTGCCGCTGCGCGACGACATGCTCGTCTACGGGGTTCACCGGCTCCCCGTCACCTGGGAAGGGTGAGCGTGATGCGCGTCGAGGTGGACCGCGACCGGTGCCGGGGAGCCGGTCAGTGCACCCTGCGCGCACCGGAGCTGTTCGACCAGTCCGAGGACGACGGCATGGTGATCGTCCTGGACGACCGCCCTCCGCCCGCACTGCACGAGAAGGCCCGGCTGGCCGCGCGGCTCTGCCCGAACGGCGTCATCCGCCTCGTGTGCGACGGACCGGACGAGGGTTAGCGCCCGTGCGCTCCCAGGCGCCCAGGAGCGTGGTGGCCGAGGCCCGGGACACCCTCCAGGGTGTGCCCGCGCCGCCGGTCTGGCTGCGCTGGCTGCCGGTCCTGTACGTGGCGGCGATCCTGGCGATCGAGCCGGTGACGCCCGTGCAGTGGCCGGTGAGTTTCCTGCTCATCGCCCTGCCTGTGGTGGCCGCGTTCACGATCGGCCCGGCCGGGGTCGCCGCCGTCACGCTGTTCACCGTGGCCTTCGAGGGGGTACTGGCCGGGACCCCGTGCTGCGCGGGCCGCAGCGTCGGCTATCTCTGGGACCGCCACTACGTCGCCTCGTACCTCTCCACGGCCCTGGTCGGCGCTCTCGGCACCGCGCTGGCCGCCCACCGCAAGCGCCAGGAGAAGCAGCTGGTGCACGCGGCCTCGGCGACCGAGGCCCTGATGCGCACCCTGCTGCGGCCGCTGCCGCACGAGGTCGGCCATGTGCTGACGGCCGGGCTGTACCGCCCCGCGGAGGCCGGAACCATGATCGGCGGTGATCTCTTCGACATCCGCGCCACCCGGAGCGGGGAGCGGGCCATCATCGGCGACGTCCGGGGGAAGGGGCTCCAGGCGGTCCGTACGGTCGCCGATGTGCTCGGCGGCTTCCGCCAGGCCGCGTACGAACCCGGGGACCTGGGGCAGGTCTGTGCCCGGCTGGAGAGCCGGATGGCGCGGGAGGCCGCGGAGATCCCGGACGACGAGCTGTTCGTCACCGCCGCGCTGATCGAGTACGACCCGCTCGCGCACCGGGTGACGGTGATCAACCACGGGCACATCGAGCCCGTCCTGATCTCGCGGGGCGAGGTGACGACGCTGAGCGGACCGCCGTCCCTGCCGCTGGGCCTGGGCTCGCTGGCCGACGAGAGCCCGGTGCCCGTACATCACCGCTTCCTGCGCGGCGACGTGCTGCTGCTGTGCACCGACGGGCTGATCGAGGCCCGCGATGTGACGGGGGCCTTCTACCCCCTCCTGGACCGGCTGCGCGACCGGTTCGCCGGGGCGCCGACTCCGGAGCCCATCGACGTCATCGAGTTCCTCAACACGGATCTCCCGGCCCACGCCCGGGCGCTCCACGACGACGTCGCCGCCCTCGCCATCTCCCCGCACGAGCGCCAGTGAACCGGGCCATGGCCGCGCACCGGTCAGCCGACGGGCATCTCCGCCCAGCGGGTGACGACTCCCCCATGGCCCGGGTGGGTGCCGTGGCGGGCCGAGAGCGCGGTGACGATGCCGAGCCCGCGCCCGTGTTCATCGGGTTCGGTCTCCTCCGCCGAGCCCGGATCCCGGGGCGTCGGTCCGCCGTCGGTGACCGCGATGTGCAGGGTGCCGCATCCCTCGGTCTCGCTCCAGCGCAGCCGCAGAACGGCCGGGGGCAGGGCGTGCAGAACCGCGTTGGTGATCAGTTCCGAGACCACCAGCAGCGCGTCCTCCAGGGTGTCGGCGGCCAGCCCCCATTCGGCCAGCAGCGCGTGCGCCCGCCGCCGCACGGTGGCGACGGCCTCGTGGAGATGCGGCACCGGAAAGTGATGATCGACGTAGGTGCCGCCGGTCCACGGGATGGTCAGCTGGTCCGCCATATCTCCTCCTTCCGGATGGTCCGCCGGTCGTGTTCCTCATGTCCTGATACGGACGCTATGGGCGACGACCGGCGGGGTCAACGAATCCTGGTCGGCATTACCGAACGTTCCCGTGCGGGGGTGAACGCATGCCCGAAGAGCTACGATCACGACATGGCCGGCCCGGTGCAGTCCATCGAGCGTGCGGCGGCGATCCTGCGGCTGCTCGCCCAGGGCTCAGGTCGGCTCGGACTGGGCGAGGTGGCCGCCTCACTGGGCCTGGCGAAGGGCACCACCCACGGCATTCTGCGCACCCTCCAGAGCGTCGACTTCGTCGAACAGGACCGGGCCACCGGGAAGTACCAGCTCGGCGCGGCGCTGCTGCACCTGGGGACCAGCTACCTCGACATCAACGAGCTGCGGTCCCGCTCCCTCAACTGGGCCGACGCCCTCGCCGCCCGCAGCGGGGAGGCGGTCCGCATCGGGGTGCCACTGGAGGGCAAGGTGCTCATCGTCCACCACGTCTTCCGGCCCGACGACACCTTCCAGACCCTGGACGTCGGCTCGCTGCTGCCGCTGCACGCCAGCGCCCTGGGCAAGGTCCTGCTGGCGTTCGGGGCGACGCCGGTGGAACCGGTCCTGGAGGCGGAACCGGAGACCTACACGCGGCACACGCTGGCCTCCCCGCAGGCGCTGAACCAGGCGCTGGGCGAGATCCGGGAGGCCGGATGGGCGTCCGCGGTCCAGGAAACCGTCATGGGTGAGGCGGACATCGCGGCACCGATACGCGGCCAAGGCGGCCTGGTCGTGGGCGCCGTCGGGGTGTCCGGCACCGTGGAACGCATCTGCGACGGCAAGGGCCGTCCCCAGACGTCACTGGTCGGGCTGACCCGGGACGCCGCACGGGCCATCTCCCGGGACCTCGGCGCGGCCCGCTGGTGACCCCATGTCCCGCCCGTACCCGCTGACCTGCTCGTACCCGCCCGAAGGCAGGCAAAGGCCATGGTTGAACGCTATGTGATGTCCATCGACCAGGGCACCATGTCCACCCGGTGCATCCTCTTCGACCACCAGGGGCGGCTGGCGTCCGTCGCCCAGCGGGAACACCGGCAGCACTACGCCAAGCCCGGCTGGGTGGAGCACGATCCCGCCGAGATCTGGTCCAATCTGCGGCGCGTGGTGCCCCGGGCGCTGCGCGACGCGGAGGCGGGTCCCGAGCAGATCGCGGCGATCGGCATCGCCAATCAGCGCGAGACCACGGTGGTGTGGGACCGCCGTACGGGCCATCCCGTGGGCAACGCGATCATCTGGCAGGACACCCGCACCGACGCGCTCGTCGAGGAGCTGCGGCGCAGCACCGGTGACGACTTCTTCCTCGACCGCTGCGGTCTCTCCCCCGCCACCTACTTCTCCGCGCCCCGCATCCGCTGGCTGTTCGACCACGTCGAGGGGTTGCGGGAGCGCGCGGAGCGCGGCGAGGTGCTGTTCGGCACGATGGAGAGCTGGCTGATCTGGAACCTCACCGGCGGCCCTTCCGGGGGGCTGCACATCACCGACGTCACCAACGCCAGCCGCACCATGCTCATGAACATCCGCACCCTCACCTGGGACGACGAGTTGCTGGGGTACTTCGGGGTGCCGCGGGCGATGCTGCCCGACATCCGCCCCTCCGCCGAGGGCTACGGCGTGGCGCGGGCGGTGCTGCCGGGCGTGCGGATCGGCGCCGCCCTCGGCGACCAGCAGGCGGCGCTGTTCGGGCAGACGTGCTTCGCGCCCGGCGAGGCCAAGTGCACCTACGGCACCGGCAGCTTCCTGCTGCTCAACACCGGCACCAGCCTCGTCCGCTCCCGGCACGGGCTGCTCACCACCGTGGGCTACAAGATCGGCGACGAGCCGCCCGTCTACGCCCTGGAGGGACCGATCGCCGTCACCGGCTCGCTGGTGCAGTGGTTCCGCGACCGGCTGGGCCTGATCCACAGCGCGCCCGAGATCGAGACCCTGGCCCGCAGCGTCGAGGACAACGGCGGCTGCTACATCGTGCCCGCCTTCTCGGGCCTGTTCGCCCCGCACTGGCGCAGCGACGCGCGCGGCGTCATCGTCGGCCTCACCTCGTACATCACCAAGGGCCATCTCGCCCGCGCGGTGCTGGAGGCCACCGGCTGGCAGACCCGCGAGGTCGTCGACGCCATGAACGCCGACTCGCCCGAGCCGTTGAAGGCGCTGAAGGTCGACGGCGGGATGACGGCCAACAATCTGCTGATGCAGTTCCTGGCCGATGTGCTCGACGTGCCGGTGGTGCGGCCGATGGTCTCGGAGACGGTGTCGCTGGGCGCCGCGTACGCCGCGGGACTGGCCGTCGGCTACTGGCCGGACCTGGAGGGGCTGCGCCGCAACTGGCACCGGGCCGGGCAGTGGCTGCCCACGATGGATCCGGGGCGGCGGCAGGCGGAGTACGAGAACTGGCAGCGGGCGGTGGAGCTGTCGTTCGGCTGGCTGCGGTAGGGCCTGGGGACGACTCAGGGGCGGCGCGCCCAGGCGGAGATCATGGGGGCGGTGGCCAGGTCGAGGCGTCCGGTGGCGACGTGTCCCAGGTGCTGGTCGATCTCCTCGTCGGTGGCCAGGCCCGCGGCCACCAGCCGGGCGCGGATCTGCCGCACGGTGGCGGCCTCCAGGACCGTGCAGGCCGGGGAGGCCACGGGGAAGTACGCGTCGGCGCACACGTCGTCGAGACCGGCCTCGCGCAGCAGCCGGGGCAGGGTGCGCCCGTACGCGAGGTCCGCGCCGCGCCGCGCCATCAGCTCGCGGAAACCGGACCGCAGCCGGTTGGCGAGGCGCTGTTCGGGGCCGGACTCGTCCGGGCACAGCAGCGGCTGGAGCCCCGGATCGGCGTCCTCCAGCAGCAGCCAGCCGCCGGGCCGCAGCGCCTGGATCATCCGGCGCAGGGCCTCCGCCCGGTCGGGGACGTGCACCAGGACGAGGCGGGCGTGCACCAGGTCGAAGGGGCCGGGCGGCGGCGGGTCGGCGGCCACGTCGTGGCGCCGCACCTCGATCACCCGGTCCGGCCCGCTGGCCGTGGTGCGCGTCCAGGACACGTCGATGTCGGTGGCGATCACCTGCCCGGTGGGCCCGACCCGTTCCGCCAGCCCCTCGGGGACGGACGGGCCGCCGGCCCCGACCTCCCAGCAGCGCATGCCCGGACCGATGCCGAGCCGGTCGACGTGGCGGAAGGTGCTCGGGTCGAACAGCTCGGCCAGGGCACCGAACCGGATGCCCGCCTCGGTCTGCCGGTTGTCCAGCAGATAGCCCTGATCCTCGTCGGGCCTGCCCGCCCCGCCGTCTGCGCTGTCCATGCCACCGATCATGGCAGACGCCACGTCACCGGCTGTGGAGCACCCGGGTGGCCGTGGTGAAACGGGCGAGCGCGTCCGGCAGCGGGGCGATGCCGATGCCGGGCGTGGTGGGCACCGGCAGATGGCCGTCCTCCAGGACGAACGGCTCGGTGATGTCCTCGGCGAAGTACCGCCTGGAGGCCGAGGTGTCGCCGGGCAGGGTGAATCCGGGGAGGGCGGCGAGGGCCAGGTTGGGGGCGCGGCCGATGCCGGTCTCCAGCATGCCGCCGCACCACACCGGGACGCCGTGGGCGGTGGCGAGGTCATGGATGCGGCGGGCCTCCGCATAGCCGCCGACCCGGGCGGGTTTGACGTTGATGACCCGGCAGGCGTCCATGGCGATCGCGGAGGCGGCGTCGCTCGCGGTGTGGATGGACTCGTCCAGACAGACCGGGGTGGTGAGCCGCCGCTGGAGCTGGGCGTGGGCGTGGAGGTTGTTCTCCGCCAGCGGCTCCTCGATCAGCAGCAGGTCGAAGGCGTCCAGTTTCCGCAGGTGGGGAGCGTCGGCGAGGGTGTACGCGGTGTTGGCGTCGACCTGGAGGGGCAGCGCGTCGCCGAACCGGTTCCGTACGGCGCGCACCGGCTCCACGTCCCAGCCCGGCTCGATCTTGAGCTTGATGCGGACGTACCCCTCGTCCAGGTACTTCTCGACGTCGTCGAGAAGCTCGGGGAGGGAGTCCTTGATGCCGACGGAGACGCCCGCGGGCACCCGGTCGCGGACCGAGCCGAGGAAGGTGGCGATCGGCATGCCGTAGGCGCGGAGTTCGGCGTCCAGCAGGGCCGTCTCCAGGGCGGCCTTGGCGAGTTCGTGCCCCTTCACCGCGGCCATGGCGGGGGCGAGGGCCGCCGTCGTCGGCTCGGGGAGGGCGGCGACGCGGGGCAGCAGGAAGTCGCGGATCACGGTCTCGGCACCGGCGACGAATTCGGAGCAGTACAGCGGCTCCGGGTCGGCGGCGAACTCGGACCAGCCCTCGGCCTCGTCGGTGACGACGCGCAGCAGGAAGGTGTCCTTGCTGGTCATCGTCCCGAAGGAGGTGCGGAAGGGGGTGACGAGCGGCAGGGCGACATGGAGCAGTTCGACGCGTTCGAGCCTCATGAGCGCGGTTCCTCACGGGGGTCATGGGGGTCACGGGGGTTCGGGGTGAGCAGGTACCAGCCGTCGCGGGACATCGACGTCGCGCGCAGCCCCTCGGCGTACGCCTCGGTGAACACCTCCCGTACGGCGTGCCGCCAGCGCAGCGCCCGGTCGGGGTCGGCGGCGCGCAGCGCGACGATGTCCTCGGGGATCCGGCACCACAGCCGCCGCTCGTCCCGTACGGCGAGCGGGCCGCCGTCCGGGGCGCGGCGGACCGCTGTGGCGCGCGCCCGGGCCTCCTCGGCCGGATCCGTGGTGTGCGCCGCCCCGGGGTCGAGGTCCCAGGCGGCGGTGAGGCGGTCGCTCTCGTCGCCGTCGTTCACCCCGTCGTTCATCGGCCCGTACAGGTCGACCAGGTACTCGGCCCCGACGGCGCCCAGCTTGACCAGGTTGAACCGGGCGTTGCGGCCCACCAGCGGGTCGAACGTCCAGCGCATGGTGCGGGCGCCGCGCTCCAGCGCCCAGACCCGCTGGGCCTGCTTCAGCGCGTAGCCGACCCCGCGGTCGGAGGCGGTGGCCGCCGCCACGAACGAGTACGCGCTCGCGTCGGCGGGCGGCCCGAACACCGCGACCGACGCCCCCGCGAGCCGCTCGCCGCGCGGCCCGGTGCCGTACGCGGCGTGCACCGCGCCGCCCGCGTGCACGAGGCTGTGCAGCACCTCGCTGGGATAGGGCGGATTGGTGTGCGGCAGCTGCCACACATCGGCGAGGAAGTCGGCCACCGCCCGGATACCGGCCACATCGTCCACGGTGCGGACGCCGACCCCGGCGGTGCGGGCGGCGGCGGACGCCAGCGCACCGGCGTCCATCGTCACTGCTGGTGTCATGGCACCGAGTCTCCCGGGCCGCGCCCCGGCCCCTCTTGTCCAGGCGCACAAAGACGTCCTAGGGTCCTGTGACGATCGGCCAATGGCCACAGGAAAGGCCCGGAGACCCGCACCCATGGACGCCCGCACCCTCGGGGACCTGCTCGCCGTTCTCGGCGAACCCACCCTGCGCCCCCTCACCGCCGCCCCGGCCGGTCGCACCGCGCCCGTCACCGAGGTGCTGCTGTACGACGCCCACGCGCCGCTGCCGTCCCGGGCGCCCGGCGGGCTGCTGCTGGCCGTCGGGGT
>NZ_RIBZ01000819.1:0-15315 GCF_003721215.1 Streptomyces botrytidirepellens | reverse complement strand
GCCCCCGCCGGGGGGCGTGGACGCCTCCGCCGCGGCGTCGCCCCGGTCGCCCGTACGGGGCGCGTCCGCGGGCGTCCGCGGCCCGTCCGGTCGTTCTTCGGCCGGGCCGGACGAGGCGGCTTCGGCGGTGGTGTCGGAACCCGAGGGCACGGTGCGGCCTTCCTGCCAATCAAGCTGTGGTGAGGTTGACCGTATAACGCGGGCGCGCGGCTGTGTCCCCGAGGTGGGGAACGCAGGGAAGGAAGACCGGGGTTCCCTGTTCCGACCTGTGCGGACCTGTCGAGATCGGGTTCCTGGATGCGGCGGAGTTTCGGCGGATGCCGCCCCCTCGCGGGGGGGGCGGTCCGCCGTGTGCGTGCGGATGGGGGCCCGACGCCCTTCGGGCCGGCCTGGGACCCGCTGGCTGCGGGTCGACCGAGAGCCGTTGTCTACTGAGCGTCCGGGCCCCTCCCGGGTCGCACCTGCCGACCCGGCGACCCTTCCTCGCCCCCGTGCGCTGGACCTGGCTCCCAGTGGTGACGGCCTGGGCGGCGCGTCTCCCTCTGGCCCAGCGGCGTTCGACGACTGCGTGAAGATTCCCCGGTCGGGTGTCCAGTGGTGGACGGGGCCGAACCTACCGGCCACCGACCGGACCCTGTCAACAGTCGCATGACCTGCGCCGTTTCCTCAAATGACCAGGTCAGTACGGACAATGTTCAGCCGCTGCGACAGGCCGGTGGGACATCGTTCGGCGGTACGCGAACGCGCCGCGTCACTCGTCCGGACGGCTGTGCACGGTGCGTCCGCCCACCACCGTGCGCACGCACACGGGCAGTTGGCCGCCGGGAGTGAGGTCGGGCAGCCCGGGCGTGCCGGAGCGCGGATCGGTCGACCAGCCCGCCACCCGCGTGTCGGGGACCTGGACGACGAGTTCGCCGGTCCGCCACACCGCGTAGTCGGCGGGCGCGCCGGGCACGAGGACGCCCGCGTCGTCCCGACCGATGGCCCGCCAGCCGCCGCGGGTGTGGGCGGTGAAGGCGGCGCGGGCGGAGACGCGGTGCTCGGGGGTGCGGTGGAAGGCGGCGGCGCGCACGGTGCCCCACGGGTCCAGCGGGGTGACGGGGCTGTCGGAGCCGAGCGCGAGGGGCACCCCGGCCCGCAGCAGCGCCGCGTACGGGTTGAGGGTGCGGGCCCGCTCGGGGCCGAGCCGCTGGGCGTACATGCCCTCCTCGCCGCCCCAGGCGGCGTCGAAGGCGGGCTGGACGGAGGCGGTGAGGCCGAGGTCGGCGAAGGCGGCGATGGTCTCGGGGGTGAGCATCTCGGCGTGCTCGACGCGGTGCCGGGCGGCGCGGATCCGGGCGAGGCCGACCTGGTCGGCGGCGGCCCGTACGCCCTCGACGACGGCGGAGACGGCGGCGTCGCCGATGGCGTGGAACCCGGCCTGGACGCCGCCCTCGGTGCAGACGGCGACATGGGTGGCGACGGCGGCCGCGTCCAGGTAGGCGGTGCCGCTGTGCGGGGCGTCGGCGTACGGCGCGTGGAGGCAGGCGGTGTGGGAGCCGAGGGAGCCGTCCACGAAGAGGTCTCCGGCGGCCCCGGCGGCGCCCAGCGCCCGTACCTTCTCCAGGTCGGCGGCGCTCGTCACGGCCTCGGCCCAGTAGCCGTGGACCCGGGGGCCGGGCTCCTCGGCGGCGAGCCGCAGCAGCCCGGTGAGGTCGTCCTCGCCGGAGATGCCGGGGCCCGCGCATTCGTGGACCGAGCCGATGCCCATCGAGGCGGCGTGGGCGAGGGCGGCGCGCTGGGCGTCCTCGCGCTGCCGCGCCGTCACGCTCGCGTACGCGGCGGCGCGTACGGCGTGGTGGGCGTCGGCGGTGAGCGGCGCGTCGGGGTGGTAGCCGGTGCGTCCGGTGATGTCCGGGACGCGGTCGAGCAGCGCCGTGGTGACCACGGCGGAGTGCACGTCGGCCCGGCTGAGGTAGAGGGGCCGGCCGCCGGTGGCCCCATCCAGTTCGGCGCGGGAGGGCGGGCGGCCATCGGGCCAGCCGCTGGCGTCCCAGCCATGGCCGAGAAGCACCGGGTCGGCGGGGTGGGCGGCGGCGTGCGCACGCACCCGCTCCAGGGCGTCGGCGAGGGTGGGGACGCCCGTCAGATCGAGGCCGGTGAGGGCGAGCCCGGTGGCGGTGGTGTGCACATGCGCATCGGTGAACGCGGGGGTCACCAGCGCCCCGTCCAGCCGCACCACCTCGTCCACGCCGTCGGCGAAGCCGTCCGCGGCGCCCTCGGAGCCGACCCAGGCGATGGTGTCGCCCTCGATGACCATCGCGGTCGCGAACGGGTCGGCGGGGCTGTGCACCTCGCCCCCGCGCAGCAGGACGGTACGGCCTTCGTCGGCCTGGACGGGGGTCGGGTCGTTCACGGCGGGCTGCCTCGCGGGGTCGGTTTTCGGACGTTTCCGGGCACGGGGGATCACACGTCCGGCCGGGCCCGTACGGAGTCGGTCAGACGCGCGGCGGGCGCGCCTCGTACGGAGTGGACAGGACGACGGTGGTGCGGGTGGAGACCCCGGCCAGCGAGCGGATCCGGCTGAGCAGGTGCTCCAGCTCCAGCGGCGTGGCGACCCGTACCTTGAGGATGTAGTTCTCGTCGCCCGCGACGCTGTGGCACGCCTCGATCTCCGGCACCTCGGCGAGCCGGTCGGAGATGTCGTCCGGCGCGCTGGGGTCGAAGGGTTTCACCGAGATGAAGGCGGTCAGGGGCAGCCCCACGGCCTCCGGGTCCACGACGGCCGCGTAACCGCGGATGACACCCCGCTGTTCGAGGCGACGGACCCGCTGATGCACGGCCGATGTGGACAGGCCGGTGGCCTTGCCCAGGTCCGTGTAGCTCATCCGCCCGTCCTTGACGAGCAGCTCCACGATTTGTCTGTCCAACTCCTCCACAGCCGATCACCTTATGTGGTCGGAGGCGTCCGGGCACAGCGGGCGCACCCGTTTACCCGGTGCGGCGCGACGCATCTGCACGGGGCATGTGACGAACACCACATCTCCTCATGGGTGTCCTATGAGATGCGGCGATTACCTATGCGGCGGCAAGGGAAATGCTTGCTGTGGTCGAGGCCGACGCGCCTGGCCAGCCCACCCGAGGGGGAAAATCTCATGCCGCATGTTGAGCGCCTCGACGAAGGCGACGTCGAATCCTACGAGACCTACGAGATGTTCCGGGTCATCTGCCCGGACTGCGCGCAGCCCATCGCCCTGCTCGCGGACGAGGACGTCCTTCCGGAGCACGCGCTGTGCCCGTCTCCGTGGAACCCGTTCGGGCTGACGGTGTGTGCCGGTACCGGGCGCGGGGTGGCGGAGGCCGCCGCCGCGGACGCCTCGCTCGACGCACTCGAGCAGGACGCGGCGCTGCTGCTGACGCTTCCGGAGGGCCTGGACTGGCGGAAGCAGCCCTTCTCGCACATCGGCGGCCCGGGCTCGCGCCCGATCAGGACGCCGATGACGCCGCGCCACGCCGCGTCCCGCTCGTAAACACCGTCACGCCTCGCAGGACACGCGAACACGGCGGGGGCCCGGCGCTGCCGCGCCCCCTGACCGCTCCGTAACGGCAATCCGCGTGCGGCGAACGCCGCCTACCGGCTTTCCGGACCCGCGACGCTGCGCGCGATGACCACGCGCTGGATCTGGTTGGTGCCCTCCACGATCTGGAGGACCTTGGCCTCGCGCATATAGCGCTCGACCGGGAAGTCCGCCGTGTAGCCGTAGCCGCCGAACAGCTGAACCGCGTCGGTCGTGACGCGCATCGCGGTGTCGGTGCAGAACAGCTTGGCCATGGCCGCCTGCTTGGAGAACGGCCGGCCCGCGTCCCGCAGCCGGGCGGCGGCCAGGTAGAGGGCGCGCCCGGCCTCGATCTGGGTGGCCATGTCGGCCAGCATGAACCGCAGCCCCTGGAAGTCGGCTATCGGGCGACCGAACTGCCGCCGCTGCGCGGTGTACGCCAGCGCCTCGTCCAGGGCCGCCTGCGCGAGGCCGATCGCGCAGGCCGCGATGCCCAGGCGGCCCGCGTCGAGGGCGGACAGGGCGATGGCGAAGCCCTGACCCTCCTCGCCGATGCGGCGGGTGTCGGGGATCCGGACCCGGTCGAGGTGGATCTGCGCGGTGGGCGACCCGTTCATGCCCATCTTGCGCTCGGGGGCGGCGGCGGAGAGCCCGGGGGCGTCACCGGGCACCAGGAACGCGCTGATGCCCCGGGTGCGCTCGGGGCCCGTGCGGGCGAGGACGGTGTAGAAGTCCGCGATGCCGCCGTGGGTGATCCACGCCTTGCCGCCCTCCAGCGTCCAGGTGTCGCCCTCCCGGGTGGCCCGGGTGGTGAGGGCGGCGGCATCGGAGCCGGAGGAGGGCTCGGAGAGGCAGTACGCCCCGAGCAGCCCGCCGCCCAGCATCGCCGGAAGGTGCTCGGCCAGCTGCTCCTTGCTGCCGTACCCGGCGAGACCGTGGCAGGACAGGGTGTGGACGCTGACGCCGAGGCCGACGGTGAGGCGGGCCGCGGCCAGCTCCTCCAGGACCTGGAGGTAGACCTCGTACGGCTGGTCTCCGCCGCCGAACTCCTCGGAGTACACCAGCCCCAGCAGCCCCGATTCGGACAGCAGGGTGAACAGTTCGCGGGGGAAGTGCCCGGCGGCCTCCTCCTCGGCGGCGCGGGGACGGATCTCCCGCTCGGTCAGCTCGCGGACGAGCGAGATCAGGTCGCGGGCTTCCTCAGTGGGCAGTTCGCGTTCCACCGGCTGCGGACCGTGGTCGGTCATGGCGGCGCTCTCCTCTCCCTGTAGGGCTCGGCGGCGGCATACGCGCCCGGTGTGGGGCGGCGCCGCCCGTGTCCTGCCGTCGAGCCGGCCCTCCCGTCGGATCACGAACGGGTGATGACCTGCACCGTGGCGGTTGGAGTATGCCCGATCGCAGGGCCCGCGTCACCGGTGTATCGATCTTCAACAAAGTTCGTCCGTCCGGGTGTTGCCCGGACCGGATTGGCCCAGACCATTGACCCCACTGGTCTAGTCCTTCTACCGTTCTCCCACCCTGCCCTGCGCGTGCATGTCAATATCGGGTCAGGTCGTCGGGCACTTCATCTCCCCTCACCCCCCCACCGAGGAGAATCCATGCTCAGACCACGCGGACTACGCGCCGCACTCGCGGCCCTCTCGACGGCGGTGCTGACCGCCACCCTGCTCGCGGGCGCGGCGACGGCCAGCCCCGGCGCCGCCCCGGCGGCGGACTCCCCCACCAGCGCCGAGGCTCCGCGGGCGGCCGGCAACAAGGTGGTCGGCTACTTCACCGAATGGGGCATCTACCAGCGGAACTACCACGTCAAGAACGTGGAGACCTCCGGGTCCGCCGCCAAGCTCACCCACATCAACTATGCCTTCGGCAACGTCACCGGCGGCAAATGCGCGATAGGTGACGCCTACGCCGACTACGACAAGGCGTACGACGCGGCGAGCAGCGTCGACGGCAAGGCCGACACCTGGGACGCGGGCGCCCTGCGCGGCAACTTCAACCAGCTGCGCAAGCTCAAGAAGCTGCACCCGAACCTCAAGGTCCTGTGGTCCTTCGGCGGCTGGACCTGGTCGTCCGGGTTCGGCGAGGCGGCCAAGAACCCCGCGGCGTTCGCCGAGTCCTGTTACAACCTGGTCGAGGACTCCCGCTGGGCGGACGTCTTCGACGGCATCGACATCGACTGGGAGTACCCCAACACCTGCGGCAACACCTGCGACACCAGCGGCCGGGCCGCGTTCAAGAACGTGATGGCCGCGATGCGCGCCAAGTTCGGCCAGAACAACCTGGTCACCGCCGCGATCACGGCCGACGCCTCCTCCGGCGGCAAGATCGACGCCGCCGACTACGCGGGCGCCGCGCAATACGTGGACTGGTACAACCCCATGACGTACGACTTCTTCGGCGCCTGGGCGGCCCAGGGCCCGACCGCCCCGCACTCGCCGCTGACCTCCTACAGCGGCCTGCCCCAGCAGGGCTTCTACAGCGACGCCGCGATCCAGAAGCTCAAGGGGCTCGGCGTCCCGGCCTCGAAGCTGCTGCTCGGCGTCGGCTTCTACGGACGCGGCTGGAGCGGCGTCAGCCAGGCCGCCCCCGGCGGCACCGCGACCGGCGCCGCGCCGGGGACGTACGAGGCGGGCATCGAGGACTACAAGGTGCTCAAGAGCAAGTGCCCGGCCACCGGCACGATCGCCGGAACGGCGTACGCGCACTGCGGCAACCAGTGGTGGAGCTACGACACCCCCGCCACCATCGCCGGGAAGATGACCTACAAGCAGCAGCAGGGCCTCGGCGGCACCTTCTTCTGGGAGCTGAGCGGCGACACCACCAGCGGAGAGCTGATCAAGGCCATCAGCTGAGGCCGTCAATGAGGCCGTCAACCGACGCAGGCGATCAGCCGGCGGAGCCGGGAGCCAGGGGGCTCCCGGCTCCTTCGTACCCGCCAGTAGCCCCGCGCGCAAGCGCCTCACGCACATGCCGCACGCATGCGCCGAAAACCCGCGCTCCGATGAACCGATCCGGCACCGGAGCCGTATCGCAACGCGGCTTGTTCTGACTATTGCGGGGCAACCGCCTCACAAGGAAATCTGAGCGCTGGGGTGGCCCTGACCGGCCCGTTGCGCATGAACCAAAGGATCGATCATGAGTTCCGAGCAGTGCCCGAGCTGTGGCGGCCAACTCGCCGTCAACCAGGACGGGTGGAAGATCTGCCACTCCTGCGGCTACGCCTCACCGCCCGGCTTCGCACCCGCCCCCGCGCCCGGCGGCTGCGCCGTCCCCGCCGCCCCTCCCACCTGACCCTCCGACCCACCCGACCATCCGTACCGTTGAGCGAGGCCCCGTGGTCAATCCCTGGCTGGCGATGGCGTCCGGCACCGATCCGGCGGAGCGCACCCGTGCGGTGCGCCGCGCGCACGAGGCGTTCCTGACGGAGGGGGCCGTGGGCCCGGCCGTCCGCCCGGTGGTGGCGGACTCCTGGCGGCGCTCCGTCGACGCCCGGGTGGCGCAGGAGTGCGTGGCGCCGATCGATCTGGCGGACGACGCGCTGGAGGCGTACCGGGCCGACCATCCGCTGGCCGGGGTGATGCCCCTCTTCCGCGAGCTGCTCGGGAGCATCGCGCACGACGGCGCCCATCTCCTCGCGGTCTGCGACGACCTCGGCCGCATGCTGTGGGTGGAGGGGCACACGGGGATGCGCCACCGGGCCGAGCGGATGAACTTCGTGGCCGGGGCGCGCTGGGACGAGCGCCACGCCGGGACCAACGCCCCCGGTACCGCGCTCACGCTCGACCACGCGGTGCAGATTTTCGCCACGGAGCACTTCAACCGCAGCGTGCAACCGTGGACCTGCGCCGCGGCCCCCATCCACGACCCGCACTCCGGGCGGCTGCTGGGCGCGGTGGACCTCACCGGCGGCGACCATCTGGCCGCCCCGCACAGCCTCGCCCTGGTCCAGGCGACCGCCCGCGCCGCCGAGGCGCAGCTCGCCGCCATGGCGCCCCCGGCCCGCGGACCGCGCGTCGCGCTGACGGCGCTGGGCCGCGACGAGGCGCTGCTCGTCACCGACGAGCGGCGGCTGCGGCTCGGGCGGCGGCACAGCGAGATCATGGTGCTGCTCGCGGGCCATCCGGAGGGCCTCAGCGGCGACCGGCTGGCGCTGGAGCTGTACGGGCCGCGGGCCGACCACCGGTCGCCCGTGACGCTGCGCGCCGAGATGTCCCGGCTGCGCCGGCTGGTGGGTCCGCTGCTGGGCTCGCGTCCGTACCGGCTGTGCGCGCCGGTGCGGACCGATGTGAGCGTGGCGGCCGGGGAGTTGGCGGCCGGTGAGGTGGCCACGGCCCTGCGGGCGTATCCGGGGCCGCTGCTGCCGATGTCGGAGGCGCCCGGGGTGTGCCGGATGCGGCGGGACCTGGAGGACGGGCTGCGGCGGGCCGTGCTGTCCGGCGGTGACCCGGAGCTGCTGCGGCGCTGGGCGCAGACGCCGTGGGGCGAGGACGACCTGGAGGTGGCGGAGGCGCTGCTGGCCGCCCATCCGCCGCACTCCCCCGCCCGGGCGGCCCCGGCGGCGCGGGTGCGGCGGCTGCGCGAGGTGTACGGACTGGCGGGCACCGCCCGGGAGGACGGCCCGCGGGAGGACGACCACGGGGACGCAACGTTGCTGCAACGTTGCCACGTCTAGCCTCCCCACATCTCCGCCCGTCCCGTGGCGGGCGGAGCCCGCAGGCACAACAGGGAGGGCCGCCCCCATGACGCGTTACGCAAACCCCGGCTCCGAGGGATCGGTTGTCAGCTACCAGCCGCGCTACGACCACTGGATCGGCGGGGAGTACGTACCGCCCGCCAAGGGGCGCTACTTCGAGAACCCGACCCCGGTCAACGGGCAGCCGTTCACCGAGATCGCCCGGGGCACCGCCGAGGACGTCGAACGCGCCCTGGACGCCGCGCACGCGGCCGCGCCCGCCTGGGGCCGCACCGCGCCCGCCGAGCGCGCCGCGGTGCTGCTGAGGATCGCGGACCGCATGGAGCAGCACCTCGAAGAGCTGGCCGTCGCGGAGAGCTGGGAGAACGGCAAGCCGGTACGGGAGACCCTGGCCGCCGACATCCCGCTGGCCATCGACCACTTCCGCTACTTCGCGGGGGCGATGCGCGCCCAGGAGGGCAGCCTCTCCGAGATCGACGACGACACGGTCGCCTACCACTTCCACGAGCCCCTGGGCGTGGTCGCCCAGATCATCCCGTGGAACTTCCCGATCCTGATGGCCGCCTGGAAGCTCGCCCCGGCGCTCGCCGCGGGCAACGCGGTGATCCTCAAGCCCGCCGAGCAGACGCCCGCCTCGATCCACGTCTGGATGAACCGGGTGGCCGACCTGCTGCCGCCCGGCGTCGTCAACATCGTCAACGGCTTCGGCGTGGAGGCCGGAAAGCCGCTGGCGTCCAGCCCGCGGGTGGCCAAGGTTGCCTTCACCGGCGAGACCACGACCGGCCGGCTGATCATGCAGTACGCGAGCGAGAACCTGATCCCGGTCACGCTGGAACTCGGTGGCAAGAGCCCGAACATCTTCTTCGACGACGTCTCGGCCGCCGACGACGACTTCCTCGACAAGGCCCTCGAGGGCTTCACCATGTTCGCCCTCAACCAGGGCGAGGTGTGCACGTGTCCGTCGCGCGCGCTGATCCAGGACGGCCACTACCAGGACTTCATGGACGCGGCCGTGGCCCGTACGGAGAAGATCGTCCAGGGCCATCCGCTGGACACGGACACCATGATGGGCGCGCAGGCGTCCAACGACCAGCTGGAGAAGATCCTCTCCTACCTCGACATCGGCAAGCAGGAGGGCGCCCGCGTCCTCACCGGCGGCACCCGCGCCGAGCTGGGCGGCGAGCTGGCGGGCGGCTACTACGTGCGGCCCACCATCTTCGAGGGCGGCAACCACATGCGCGTCTTCCAGGAGGAGATCTTCGGGCCGGTGGTGGCGGTGGCCCGGTTCGCGGAGTTCTCGGACGCGATCGAGATCGCCAACGACACGCTGTACGGGCTCGGCGCGGGCGTCTGGACCCGGAACGGCACGGCCGCGTACCGGGCCGGACGGGCGATCCAGGCGGGCCGGGTGTGGACGAACTGCTACCACGCCTACCCGGCGCACGCCGCCTTCGGCGGCTACAAGCAGTCGGGGATCGGGCGCGAGACCCACAAGATGATGCTGGACCACTACCAGCAGACGAAGAACCTGCTGGTGTCGTACTCGCCGAAGAAGCTGGGCTTCTTCTAGACCGGCGGGTGCCCCGAGGGACGGAGAGGTGATGACGGAGATCTCGCGCATCGCCCTGACCGACTCCGCGGCCGAACTGATCCGCCAGTTGACCGCGGAGCACGGACCGCTGATGTTCCACCAGTCGGGCGGCTGCTGCGACGGCAGCGCGCCCATGTGCTACCCGCTGGGCGAGTTCCGCACGGGCGCGTCCGATGTGCTGCTCGGCGAGCTGGCGGTGGACGGGGTCGAGAAGCCGGTGGGCTTCTGGATGTCCGCGTCGCAGTTCGAGCGGTGGCGGCACACGCATCTGACCGTGGACGTGGTGCCGGGGCGCGGCAGCGGCTTCTCGCTGGAGGCGCCGGAGGGCGTGCGCTTCCTGATCCGCTCCCGGCTGCTGGACGCGCCGGAGTAGCGGCACGGGCGGGCCGGGCGACCGGCCCGCCCGTACAGGAGCGCGTACGGCGTGCCCAGGTGGCGTACGGCGCTCAGCTGGCGTCGGCCAGCGCCAGGGTGTGCAGTCGCTCCGGGGGGCCGGGGCGGGCGTAGTACCAGCCCTGGGCGGTGTCGCAGCCCAGCATCCGCAGGTGCTCGGCCTGCACCGCCGTCTCGACGCCCTCCACCGTGACCGCCAGGTCGAGCGTGTGGGCCAGCGAGACGATGCCCTCCACGATCTTGACGTCGACGGGGTCGGCCGGGGCGCGCTGCATGCCGCGGGTGAAGGAGCGGTCCAGCTTGAGCGTGCTGACCGGGAGGCGGCGCAGGTACGAGAGGTTGGAGTAGCCGGTGCCGAAGTCGTCCAGGGCGATGTCCACGCCCAGGTCGGCGAGTTGCCGCAGCGGCCGCAGGGCGTCCTCGTCGGCGCCGATGAGGTCGTTCTCGGTGACCTCCAGGCACAGGGCGCTCGGGCACAGCCCGGCGTTCTCCAGGACCGCCACGGTGTCGGACACCAGCGTGGGGTGGCTCAGCTGACAGGGCGACAGGTTGACGTTGACCCGCAGCCGCTCGGCGTCGCCCTCGGGGGCGTCCTGCCAGGCGCGGGCCTGCCGGGCGGCCTGCTCCAGCACCCAGCGGCCGAGCGGCACGATCAGACCGGTGTCCTCGGCGAGCGGGATGAACTGGTCCGGGCCGAGCACCCCGTGCACCGGGTGCAGCCAGCGCACCAGCGCCTCGGCGCCGCGTACGGTGCCGTCGGCGAGCCGTACCAGCGGCTGGTACTCGATGAAGAACTCGCCGTTCTCCAGGGCCGACGGCAGCCCGTTGCTGAGGCTGTGACGGGCGATCACCCGGGCGTTGGAGTCGTCGTCGGCGAGTTCGTAGCGGTTGCCGCCCGCGGCCTTGGCCCGGTACATGGTGATGTCGGCGCTGCGCAGCACCTCGGCCCGGCCGATCTCCCCGGCCCGCCCGTCGACGACGCCGATGCTGGCCCGTACCCGCAGCTCGCGGCCCTCGACCTGGACGGGGTCGGCGAGCGCGGCGAGCATCCGGCGGGCCATCGCGGTGCCGTCCGCCTGCGCGGCGGGCCCGGTGACCAGCGCCAGGAACTCGTCGCCGCCGACCCGGGCGACCAGCTCGTGCGGGGACGTCACGCACCCCTGGAGCCGCTCCGCGACGGCCCGCAGCATCCGGTCCCCCGCCACGTGCCCGAGGCTGTCGTTGACGGCCTTGAAGCCGTCGAGGTCCAGGTAGCACACCCCGAAGCGCTGGGCGTCGGCCGCGGCGGCGAGCACCTGGTCGAGGCGTTCCAGCAACAGGGCGCGGTTGGGCAGCCCGGTCAGCTCGTCATGGGTGGCCTCGTAGCGCAGCCGCTCGCGCAGCAGCCGGTGCTCGGTGATGTCCTCGGCGAGCGCGAGCTGGTACTGGGGCGCGCCATGGGAATCGCGGAGCAGGGTGACGGTGAGATTGGTCCACAGCACGCTGCCGTCGTCGCGGTAGTGCGGCTTCTCGATGCGGAAGTGGTCGCGCTCGCCCGTCACCAGCTCGCGGTACAGCTCGTGGACGCCCGGGGCGTCGTCGGGGTGGACGAACTCGGTGACGTTGCGGCCGGGGCGGAAGAAGGAGGCACCGCCGAACATCCTGGCCATCGCGTCGTTGACGACGAGGACTTCGCCGTCGAGTCCGGCGATCCCCACGCCGATCACCGCGCCCTCGAACACGGCCTGGAACTTGGCCTCGCTCGCGTGCAGCGCCTTCTCGGCCTCGACGCGCGCGGTCAGGGCGGCGCGGGAGATGGCGTTCCGCTCGTCGCGCTCACGCTCGCGCAGCGCCCGGACGAAACCGGCGGCGAGCGCGTGCTGGAGCCGGGCGCAGCGGGCCCGTACGTCCTCGTCGCTCATCGGCCGGTCCGGCGGGGAGTAGAGCACCAGGTACGCGTCGATGATGCCGAGGATCGCGGGCAGCGCCTCGGGCTCGGTGCACTGGGCGTCCACCAGCGCGGCGCCCACCTCGTAGGCGTCGGCGGTGTCGAAGGGGTCGGTGCGCAGGGCCTCGCTCAGCCGGTGGGCCAGCGGCAGCAGATAGTCCTCGAACTCGTCGAGGGTCATGGTGGTGGCCGCCATCGGGTGGACGGCCCGGCTCCAGATCGCCGCGAACCGCCGCAGCCTCTCGTGGTCCGCCTCGGCGTTCCCGGCGCCGTCCCGACGTCTCGGCCCGCCCGGCGTCGAGGTCATATCGCACGCCTCGCCGGGGGGACGCCGCCTGGGGCTGGTTCGTCCTCGCCTGTGGCGTCGATGTCCGCGCCTGTGGCGTAGATGCCCGCCGGCCGCCAGGTGGCTTTCACGTCCCGCACTTCCTTCGCCCTCTTCCGGCTTCCGGGGCCGCCCTCGGGGTCGTCCGCGTCCTCGGGGCAGTGGAGCACGACGAAGAGCGGCAGGGCAACCCGCTGCTGAGGCGAGATTACTGATCAACCGTTGGCTGAGGAAAGGAGAAATGGACATTGGCCATCCGGATGTACCCGCGGAGAGGGGAGAAGCCGGGAGAAGCCGGGCATCGGTCGGCGGCGCCCGGGTGGGGCGCCGCCGTGGAGAGGGTTTTCGGGTTCAGCGGTTGCGGCCGCGGAACCCCCAGCCGGATGAGCGGGTCTCATCGGCCTCTTGGGCACCTTGAGTTCCTTGGGCCCCTTGAGCACCCTGAGTCTCTTGGGCTTCGGTGGTCCCTTCGGTCACGCGCGTCCTTCCGGCTTCGGCCTGTTGCCCGCTGCCGATCTCCCCGCTCTCGGTGATCTCGACATGACGGGGTTTCACGGCCTCCGCCTTCGGGACGGTGATGGTGAGCACACCGTCGGCCATCCCGGCCGTGACGGCCTCGGTGTTGACCTCGGCGGGCAGCAGCATCCGGTACTCGAAGCGCCCGGTGCGACGGGTGCTCCGGCGCAGCACGCCCTCGCGTTCGCGTTCCCCGATCTCGCCGGAGACGGTCAGCTCCTGGCCGCTCACCTCCACGTCCACGTCGGCGCGCCGGACGCCGGGGAGGTCCACTTCGACCCGGTAGGCGTCGTCGGCCTCGGTGACGTCGGCGGCGGGCGCCCACGCGGTGAGGGCGGGCGGGGCGGCGCCGACGGTGGATTCGAGGAGTCCGCCCATCTGGCTGAGCAGATCGTCGAATTCCGCCAGGGGGTTGCGGCTCCAGCCCCGGGGGCGTTCGAGGGGGCCTGCGCCCCGGTGTCGTCGGACGGGCATGCTCATCGTCCTTCACCTCCGTGTCCGTGTTTCTGGTGGTTTCGTGGTTCCGGTGGTTCCGTGGCGGTGGTTGCCGCCAGGTCAGACCAGGGCCTCGTGGACGTAGCACCACCGCCATTCCTCGCCCTCCTCCAGGGGCTCGACGATGGGATGGCTCGCCGCCGCGGCATGGGCGCGGGCGTGCTTGAGCGGGGAGGAGTCGCAGCAGCCGACGTGTCCGCAGGTCAGGCAGAGCCGCAGATGCACCCAGGGCGACCCGAGGCGCAGACACTCCTCGCACCCCTGCGGGGTGTGCGGGGTGACCGGGCGCACCATGGACAGATGGGGGTCGGGCTCGATGGCCATGGCGTTCACCCTCCTTGCCGTAACGGGCGACCGGACGTGCGCACCGCCGCCGGTGGCCCGGCCCATCGGGTCATTGGCCGCACCATTGGCGGGGCGGAGGCCCACGCCGTCAGGGTGACAAGGGCGGACTGTGATGTGCCTGCGTCCCCGAGGTCGAAATTACGCCCCTGAATTCGCCCTCTTGCGGTGATTCGCCTGGATGGGGGTACTCCGGCACGGAGTGAGGTGCCGAGGAGGCAGAGCGCCGAGGACGCCCGGAGTGACCGCATGGCCCCATCAGGTGTCGCCGATGAGCTGATGCTGCGCTGTCTGACCATGTTCGACAGCCGGGACGAGACGGAGATACTGCGCCGGGCGATGGCCCAGGTCAGTACCGTCGGCCCGGGCCGCGCCGAGGCGGGCTATCTGCTGCTCGGCGACGGCCTGGTGCGCTGTCCGGACGACGGCTTCCGGGCGACCGCGGCCCTGGACGCGCAGGTCAGGGAGCTGGCGGGCCGGGACGGTCCGGTGCGCTTCCCCCGGCGGGCCTGGGGGTGGGCGTTCGCCCTGCGCGAGCCGGACGGGCTGGGGGCGCCGGATGTGCGCCGGGCTCCGGACGGGGCGTGCGTTGACGGGCCGCGCGTTTCTCATGGGTCGGGGCCGCCGGACGGGCTGCGGGGCGCGCTGGTGGTCAGTTCCCGGGACCGGCCGGGCGAGGACGAGCGGTTCCTGCTCTCCCTCCTGGTCCACCAGACCTCCGCGGCGCTGTCCATCGCCGCCGCCCACCGCCGCGAGCGCGCCCAGGCCGCCGAGCTGCGCCGGGCCCGGGGCGAGCGGGAGGCGATCCGGCGGCGGCTGGACCGCTCCCTCTCCGACCTGGGCCATCTGCATGAGGTGCACGACGCCCTCGCCCGGGCCGCCGCCCGCGGCGACCGCGAGGCGGGGATCGCCCGGGCGCTGCACCGCGTCACCGGGCTGGCCGCCGCGGTCGAGGACCGGTTCGGCAACCTGCGGGCCTGGGCGGGCCCCGGGCGCCCCGATCCGTACCCGAAGCCCGATCCGGCGCAGCGCGAGGAGCTGCTGCGCGACGCCGCCCGCCGGTCCCGCCCGGCCCGGGTGCGGGACCGGCTGGTCGCGGTCGCCGCGCCGCGGGGCGAGCTGCTGGGCGCGCTGTGCCTGGTGGACCCCGAGGGCCGGGCCGACGAGCGGGCCGTACGCGCCCTGGACCACGCGGCGTCCGCGCTCGCCCTGGAGCTGGCGCATCTGCGGGAGCTGGCCGAGCTGGAGCTGCGGCTGCGGCGCGAGCTGGTGGACGACCTGCTCACGGGCGCGGACGACACCAGCGCCTACGCCCGCGCCGAGGCGGTCGGCCACGATCTGCACGGCCCGCACCACGTGGTCGCCGTGCGCTGGGCGGACGGACCGGCGGACGACGGGTTCCTGCGCGCCGTCGGCCGGGCGGCCGCGGGGCTGGGGCTGCGGGTGCTGCCGACCCGCCGCTCCGGTGCGGCGGTGCTGGTGGCGCGGGGCCGTCCG
>NZ_RIBZ01000820.1:0-15077 GCF_003721215.1 Streptomyces botrytidirepellens | reverse complement strand
GGCCGTCCTCGGGGCCGGCGGTCTGAGGGCTGGGGCGGGAGCGTCCCCCTCGGCTCCGGCCGGGGCCCACCCGGCCCGGTCGACATCCCGGGCCTGGCCCCGGGTGGGGTCGGGTGCGGCCCCGGTTCCGGCTGTGCCGGGGCGCGCCCCTCGCCGGGTGTTGGCCGCGCCCTTGGGGTTGGTGGTCCGGGGTCTTGGGGCCGGGGGTGTTCTCCCGCTTCGGCTAGTGCTCTGACCGCGTAGGTTCACCGGGTCGGTGGTCGTGGCGGTTGGATGTGCACTGACGTCCGTCCCGACCGCTGGGGGTGTGGTGGCAGAGCCTGTCCGTGTGCGCAGGTTGACCGATCAGGAGGGGCAGAAACTACAGCAGATCGTGCGCCGGGGCAGCACCAGTTCGGTGCGGTTCCGGCGGGCGATGATGCTGCTGGCCTCGGCCGGCGGGAACCGGGTGCCGGTGATCGCGAAGCTGGTGCAGGCCAACGAGGACACCGTCCGGACGTGATCCATCGGTTCAACGAGATCGGCCTGGCCTGCCTGGATCCTCAGTGGGCGGGAGGCCGTCCCCGCCTGCTCAGTCCTGACGACGAGGACTTCGTCATCCAGACGGCCACCACCCGCCCCACCAAGCTCGGCCAGCCCTTCACCCGCTGGTCCATCCGCAAACTCGCCACCTACCTGCGGAAAGTGCACGGCCGCGTGGTCCGGATCGGCCGCGAGGCATTACGGTGCCTGCTCGCCCGCCGCGGCAGCACCTTCCAGCGCACCAAGACCTGGAAGGAGTCACCGGACCCCGAGCGCGACGCCAAGCTCGACTGCATCGAGCACGTGCTGGAACGCTTCCCTGACCGGGTGTTCGCGTTCGACGAGTTCGGCCCGCTTGGTATCCGGCCCGCCGCTGGCGCGTGCTGGGCTGCTGCTGGTCACCCCGAGCGCCATCCCGCGACGTACACCGCACTCACGGAGTGAGGTACTTCCACGGCTGCTACTCGATCGGCGACGACACCCTGTGGGGCGTCAACCGTCGCAAGAAGGGCGCCGCGACTACCCTGGCCGCGCTCAGGTCGATCCGGGCCGCTCGCCCGGACGGCGCCCCGATCTACGTCATCCTGGACAACCTGTCCGCCCACAAGGGCGACACCATCCGCCGCTGGGCGAAGAAGAACAGGGTCGAGCTGTGCTTCACTCCGACCTACGCGTCCTGGGCCAACCCGATCGAGGCCCACTTCGGGCCGTTGCGACAGTTCACCATCGCCAACTCCAACCACCGCAACCACACCACACAGACCCGGGCCCTCCACGCCTATCTCCGCTGGCGCAACGCCAACGCCCGCCACCCCGACGTCCTTGCCGCCCAGCGTCGAGAGCGCGCCCGCAGCCGCAGTGAGAAGGGCATCTGATGGGGCGGACGAGCGAGGACGGCGGCCTGATCATTCGCTGACGTTCAACGTCGCGCAGTCCGCGACTCCAGTTCGGACAGCACCGCCCGGAGCCGCTCCAGGGCCGCGGTCGTGTCCGGCTCTCCGCGATTTCAAGGTCAAAATGGCAACGACCCATGCCGCTGCCCGCGCCGGTGACCTCGCCGTCGAGCTCGAACGCCGTCTCCAGAGCCTCCTCGACGTCGTCACGATCGATCGGCAGCCCCACGAAGACGATCTCGACGAACAGTCCGGTCCTCCCTCTAAACCCGGCGAACCACAGCGGTCAGAGCACCTAGCTGCTCGCCGGTCGACCGTTCGCCGGCGTCTCGGTTCGCCAGCCGAGGAGGATCGTGCGAAGCGCCTGTTCGGCGAGGTAGCGGGCGCGATCGTTGCCGACGCTGCCGAGGTAACTGAGCGACGCGATGCCGTACAGCGTGCCCCAGAGGATCTCACAAGCCTGGTCGAAATCGGCCAGGACCACGTCGTGTGCAGCCGACCAGGAGGTGAGCAGCTCCTTGAGGACGTCGATGACCGGTTCCGCGACGCGCCGGCGTTCGTCCGCGTCGACCATCGGGTCGTTCATGACCTGGAAGAGGTGGGGGTGCTCGCCGGCGAACCGGATGTACTGCGACGCAATGCGCGTCATGCGCCGGTCCGTATCGGGCTCCTGCGCGGCTTGGCGGAACTCGCTCAGCATCAGGCGGTGACCGTGCGCGACCAGCTCCAGTACGAGCGCGTCCTTGTTGGCGAAGTGCTGGTAGACGACGGGCGCGGAATATTCGACATCGGTGGCGATGCGCCGGATCGTCAGGGCCGCGATGCCCTCGGTCTCGAGGACGTGCAGCGCGGCCTCGATGATCCGCTCCCGGGTGTTCGCCCGTTCGCGGGCCCGTCTCGTGCTGGTCGGCATGGTCCGTCACTTCGCTTCGATGGTGTCCTCGAACACTAGTCACCGCCTTGACCGCGCCGGCGCCGCGCGTCATAGTTAACGCCGTTAGGAATTATAACGACGTTAGGAACGAGTAGTAAGTCATGATTTACCACATCAACAGAGTCACGATGAAGGCCACTGTGACGCCTGAGCAGATCGAAGGGGTGCTGGAGAGCTGGCGCAATCAGGGCCGGTCGAATCCCGCCATCAAGTCCTTCGTCGTCGGCCGCGACCACGGCGGCGACTACACGTACGGCGCGGTGTTCGTCGTCGAACATCTCGACGGGCTCTTCGCCTACCTGACGCACCCGACCACCTACCAGACCGACCACCTCGGGCTGCACCTGGTCGAACGGCTGGAGATCTTCGACGTCAGTGACGACGACGACCCTGACCTGAACGCCAAGATCCAGGAACTGCACCGGCGCCGCAACGAGCTCAACCCGCAGATCGCCGGCATGCTCGCAGACGTGCCCACCTACACCGGCTCCGGCGTGGACGACTGACCGATACCCCGGAGAAGGAGAAACCGTCATGGCCAAGCACGTCATCATCGGTGCCGGTTCCATCGGTACCAACGTCGCTCGTCTGCTCGCCGAGCGCGGCGAGAGCGTCCGGATCGTCACCCGCAGCGGCTCCGGCCCCGAGCACCCGCTGGTCGACCGGGTCGCCGCGGACGCGTCCGACCCCTCCCGCCTAACCGAGCTGTCCCGCGGCGCGGAAGTGATCTACCACTGCGCCAATCCACCCTCATACACGGTGTGGGAGCGCCTGTTGCCGCCCCTGCAGACGGCGGCCATCACCGCCGCCAAGGCGAACGACGCCGTCCTCGCGCTGACCGGCAGCCTTTACGCCTACGGTCCGCAGCCCGGCGGCCGGATGAACGAACACACCCCCATGGCCGCCACCGGGCACAAGGGCCGCCTGCGCAGACGCATGTGGGAACAGGCCCTCGCCGGGGGGATCCGCACCGTCGAGGTCCGCGGCTCCGACTACATCGGCAAGGACGCCAACGGCATCTACTCCCTGCTCATCAAGTCGGCCCTGCAGAAGGGAAAAGCGGCCTGGATCACCGGCCACCTGGACATGCCGCACACCTTCACCTTCAACGGCGACATGGCACAGGCCCTCATCACGCTGGCCTCGGAAGAACGCGCGTGGGGCCGACCCTGGCACGTGCCGTCCGCGCCGGCCGTCACCATTCGCGAGCTGGCGCGGCGCTACGCCGTCGCGGCAGGCCGGCCACCGATCAAACTAATCCAGATACCGCGCTCCGTGACGCGTACGGCCGGGCTGATCGTGCCGATCGCCCGCGAGATGGCCGAGATGGACTACCAGTGGTACGCGCCGTTCCACATGGACGCGACGGAGACCACCGAGACCTTCGGCCTGACCGCCACCGACCTCGACACCGCCGTCCGCAACGAGGTCGGCTGAACTCCCACCGCCACACCGGCAGGCCGACGGCATGGCCGCCGACACCGTGAACATTCGTGGTCACGGCACAACTAGGGCCCTTGGCCTGGTCGACCTCTCGAGTCTGCCCCGGGGCGGCTGCGGTTCCGGCCGCGTCGGGACGCGCTCGCGCCGGGGCCCGCCCGCCTGGCCCGGTAGACATCCCGGGCCTGGCCCCGGGTGGGGTCGGGTGCGGCCCCGGTTCCGGCTGTTGCCGGGGCGCGCCCCTCGCCGGGTGTTGGCCGCGCCCTTGGGGTTGGTGGTCCGGGGTCTTGGGGTCAGGGGCGTCCCCCCCCCGCTCTGGCCGGGCCCGCCTGGCCTGGCCGACCTCCCGAGCCTGTCTCGGGGCGGCTCCGCTCCGGCTGCGGTTCGGCCGCGCCGGACGCGCTCGCGCCGGGGCCCGCCTGGCCCATCCGACATCCCGGGCCTCCTCCCCCGAGTGCGGCCCCGGTTCCAGCCGCGCCGAGGCGTGCCTCCCCGGGCACTGACCGCGCTCTCGGCCAGCCGGTCTGAAGGCTGGGGGCCGGGGGTGTCCCCCGGTTTCGGGAAGGGGCGGGGTGGGGGAACAACCGCGGAGCCGCACCGGGGCACGCCCCGCCTCGGGCGTTGGCGGAAGGCCGCGCGTCGGGCGCGCTGACGAGGCTCGGGGCGGAGCCCCGGTGGGATGGGGGTCAGGAACCGGCTAGGGGCGGAGGCGGACCACCTGGGGGTCGTGGTCGCTGGACTGGTCGGCGAACTCCGCGTTGATGTGGACGATGTCGTAGTCCGGGCCGCGCAGCGCCCGGCTGGTCAGGATGTGGTCCAGCACCTGCGAGTTGCCGTTGTAGACGTACCCGTACCGCTCACCCCGCGGCAGCCTCGTCACCAGGTCCGTCAGGACGCCGCCCTTGGTCAGGGCGGACAGCGCCGGGGAGAACTGGTAGTCGTTGAGGTCGCCCGCGACGACCACCGCCGCCTTCGGGTCGGCGGCCAGCAGGGACTTCACGAAGGTGTTGACCGCCGCGGCCTGGCCCGTGCGCTGGGTTTCCGAGGACCGCGCGGGCGGCTGGACGCGGGCGTCGAGGCCCCGGTCGCCGCCCTTGGAGTTGAAGTGGTTCGCGACCACGAACACCGGGCGGCCCCGGAAGGCGAACTGCCCGACCAGCGGCTTGCGGCTGTCCTTCCACACCTCGTCCCCCGGCTCGATGCGGCCGGGGGAGGCCGACAGGGCCGCCTCGCCGCCGTCCTGAACGACCTTCACCGGCGTCGTCGCGTCGCCGCCCGGGATGTCGGTGAAGGAGACCCGCTTCGGGTTGTACAGGAAGGCGACCCGGATGTTGCCGCCCGGCTCGCCGCCGTCCTGGTCGTCGGCCGGGTTGATCTGCCGCCATGCATAAGAAGGGCCTCCGGCGGCCGCGATGGCCTCGGTCAGCTTCTTCAGGGTGGCTTCGGCGCTCACGACGCCGTCGTTGGTGGCGCCGTTGTCGTCCTGGACCTCCTCCAGGGCGACGATGTCGGGCGAGGCGAGGTTGTCGACCAGGCCGGACGCGAGGCGGTCGAACTTCGACTGCGCGGTCTTGGGGGACAGGTTCTCGACGTTGTAGGTGGCGACCGACAGTTCGCCGGACTTCTGCTTGCGGGTGCGCTCCCGAGTGAGCCCGCGGTCGTCCAGCGTGCCCAGCGCGCCGGCGGCGATCGTGTAGCCGCCGAAGTTGTCGTAGTCCAGCGGCCCGGCCGTCGTCCCGGTGAGCTTGTCGCCGACGTCGGCCACGGGGAAGGGGTGTTCGGCGTAGGGGAGGAGGGAGGCGACCTTGAGGCGGCCCGCGTTCGGGTCGCGGTACGTGTCGTACAGGGCGCCGCCGCGCGCGGTGCGCTTGTGGCGCGGCTCGGCGGTGACCCACAGCTCCTTGTACGTATTCGTCGCGCCGACCACGGGCGCGTCGGCGACCGAGACCCGCATGCCCTCCAGCGACTCGTACCGGTCCAGGGCGTACGAACGCGGCCGCAGCGTCCGGCCCTCCAGGGAACCGTCGGGGGCGTACCGGTCGGGGACGGTGGACGGGTTGAGGCGGAAGGCGGCGGGCAGGTCACCCGACTGCGACCGGACCGTCCAGCTCGCCTTGGAGATCTCGGTCAGCGACTGGAGGCCGGCCGACGCCCCGCCCGGGTAGTACTCGCTCACCGTGCCGCTGACCAGGACCGCGTCCCCGACGGCGACGGACGGGGTGGTGGAGCCGGTGAAGACGAAGATCGCCTCGCTGGTGGCCTGGTCGTCGTCCGGCCGGGGGTCCTGGATCCAGAAGCCGCGCGACGAGCCGAAGGAGCGCACCGCCGTGACCGTGCCGGGGACGTCGGTCACCTGCTTCCCGGCCAGCGGGGATATCCGGGTGCTGCCTTGGATGTCGTGGATGCGGGCCGCGTCCGCGGCCGGGGCGGCGAACGCGGACGACGGGCCGACGAGCAGGCCCGCCGCGATGGCGGTGACGGTGACGGTGACGGACGTACGCCGGGCGAGTGGGGACATGGTGGTGGCCTCCGGTGCGGAGTGAACAGAGGGACAGGGTGGCCTCTACGCGCGTCAATCTCTTGTCTCCGTACGAGAGTTGTCAAGAGTGGTCAGATGTACGGCCCCGGACCAGCGGATGAACAGACACACGAACGGCTGGGTGAACGCGGCGGGCGGCCACATCGGGACGAAACTGCCCCCGCGTTCCGTCTACGCTGGGGGGTCGGGCCGTGCGCCCCGTGCCCTCCGTACCGCCATCCGCCGAGGAGACTTCCGCATATGCCAGAAGACCGCCCCACCATGCCGCCCGTGCGGCTCCGCAGCGAAGCGGAGCTGGCCCGGGACGCGCTCGCCGCGCCGCTTCTCGCCCGCGCGGTACGGCTCGCCCGCTGGGCCGAGCCCGGAAAGCCGGTGGCGTCGGGGGGCGTGCTGTCGGCGGATGATCTGCGGGCGGCGGTGGAGCTGCTGGACCTCGCGGCGGACGAGGACGGGGCCGAGCACGCCGCCCAGGCGTGGCAGCTGGCCGTCGACACCGGGCTGGTCGCGATCCAGGAGTCCGCGGCGGGGGACTCGGCGGATGACACGGACGACGACACCGCGGCCGACGGCGAGCGCGAGCCCGCCGCCACCGCGACCAGCGGCGAGGAGCTCCAGCTGATCACGGGCGGCAGCCCGCAGGACGTCCTCGACATCTGGCTCGACGGCTTCGAGACCGTCCTCGCCGACGCCGCCGCGCCCGACCTCGGCGACCTGGTGGACCAGATCAGCGAGGGCGGCGAGATCGACCTCGACTCGATCGACTGGAACCCGGAGGAGGAGGCCGAGTTCCTGGACGGGATCCTGGGCAACCTCTACCTGCTCACCGCCATGGACGAGGAGGCGGCCGTCGGCTCGGTGCCGCTGCCCGCGCTCGTCGCCTCCATGGTCGTCCCCGACGACATGGACGAGCCCACCGACGACATCCTCGAAGAGGTGTCGGAGGCGATGGTGCGGCTGGACGACCAGTTCCGGCTGCTCGCCCCGACCGGCCTGATCGACTACCAGCCGGTGGACGAGGCGCTGATCGAGGAGGTCGACGGCGAGGTCCGGCTCCACGAGTCCGAGGCGGCGCGGGAACAGGCGGCGCAGGACGAGGAGGAGGACGTCTCCCGTTACGGCATGGTCCGCCTCACCCCCCTCGGCGTCTACGCCGTCCGCTCCCGCATGCTCGACGCGGGCGTCGACGCCCCGGTCGTCGGCGACCTGGCCGACAAGGGCGCGGACGTCCTGCTGGACACCCTCCCCGGCCACCCCGAGTCCGCCGCCCACGCCGAGGCCGAGCTGTGGCTGGGCCGCCGTACGCCGGACGGGGCCGCCCGGGAGCTCCTGGCCGCCGCCCGCGGCGACGACGAGGGCGCCCCGCTGCGCCGCCTCACCTGCCAGCAGACGCTGTCGCTGGTCGGCGGCGCGGCCGAGCCCGCGCTGCGCGAGGTGCTGGACGACCGCCACCTGGGCGGGCTGGCCCGGGTCTGGCTGGCCGAGCACGGCGCGAGGGACGTCCCGGAGCCGTCGGAGACCATGGTCTTCTGGCTGACGGTGGACACCCTGGCCGCGCAGCTCGCCACGGAGGACGACTCCGAGGAGCTGCGGGACCTGGTGCGCGGGCTGGTCGACCAGTCGGGCGGGTTCTTCGAGTCGGCCTGGCGGGTGGACCACCCGGCGACGGCCGACGTGCTGGAGGCGATGGGGCGGCTGCACCCGGACAAGAAGGCTGCGAAGGAGGCCCGGAAGGCCGCCTTCAAGGCCCGCTCCCGGGCGTAACGACCGGCGGATAGCGGGCAGACAGCGGATAGCGCGACATCGACGGGCCCGTTTGGTCCGTCGATGTCTCGTTCCGTTCAACTGCTGTTCGGTCCAGGGCGAAAATCTATGCGCGCAGTGCGCAGCAGCGCGCAGCATGGCGTCCGCAGCCAGGCCCTTGCCGCTCAGGAGATGAAGATGGCCGTCACTCGAAGAGACTTCGCGAAGCGCTCCGCGTACACCGGGGCCGGGTTCGCCCTCGTCGGCACCGCCGGTGTGCTCGGCACCGCGCCCGGTGCCCTGGCGACGGAGACCGCCGGTACCGCGGCGGAGCAGGGAGGCGGCGCCGCACGGCTCGGCTACGGCCCGCTCGTCGCCGACCCCGAGGGCATCCTCGCCCTGCCCGAGGGCTTCACGTACCGGATCATCACCCGCACCGGTGAGACGACGCTGGAGTCCGGCGAGTCCACCCCGTCCAACCACGACGGCACCGCCACCTTCGAGGGCCCCCGCGGCGCGACGCTGCTCGTCAACAACCACGAGCTGAAGGGCCCCCGCTCGGACTGGCCGCACCCCGTCCCCCTGATCGACGGCCTGGTCTACGACCCGGCGGCGTCCGGCGGCTGCACCGTGGTCGAGGTCGCCAAGCACGGCGACCATGTCTCCGAGTGGGTGGGCATCGCGGGCACCTCGACCAACTGCGCGGGCGGGCGCACCCCGTGGGGCACCTGGCTGACCTGCGAGGAGACCGAGGACAAGGCCGGTCAGAACGGCATGACCAAGGACCACGGCTACGTGTTCGAGGTCGATCCGCTCGACCGCAAGGCGAACCGCAGCCCTAAGCCGATCAAGGCGCTGGGCCGGTACGCGCACGAGGCAGTCGTCGTCGACCCCAAGCGCGGCCACCTCTACCTCACCGAGGACGCCTCCGGTCCGAACGGCCTCTTCTACCGCTGGGTCCCGCCGCACGGCTTCGAGCACGGCCGCGGCCAGCTGCGCACCCTCAAGGACGACGCGGGCGTGCTCCAGGCGCCCAAGTGCTACGACGCGGGCGGCAAGTTCGTGGATGACCTGTCCCGCGCCACCAAGACCGGCACGGTCTACGGCGTGGACTGGGAGCCGGTGCTGGACCGCGACGCGAAGTCGGTCTCCGTCCGGAAGCAGTTCAAGGACGGCGAGATCACCCGGGCGCGCAAGCTGGAGGGCATGTGGTGGGCCGACGGGGGCGCGTACATCGTCTCCTCGTACGCCCGTGAGGAGAGCCCGGTCCAGCACGACGGCCAGGTCTGGTTCTACGACCCCAAGCGCCGCACCCTCACCCTCAAGGTGCTGCTGGGCGTCAACCCGGACCCGTCGAAGGACGGCGCGTTCGACGGCCCGGACAACATCACCGTCTCGCCGTACGGCGGTCTGGTGATCGCCGAGGACGGCGAGGGCATCCAGCACCTGTTCGGGGCGACGGACGACGGCCGTACGTACCCGATCGCGCGCAACGACCTGAACATCGGCTCGGCGGAGGAGCCGGAGTTCAGCGAGTTCACCGGCGTGGTCTTCTCGCCCGACGGGGGGACCCTGTACGCCAACATCCAGGACCCGGGCATCATGCTCGCGATCACCGGCCCCTGGCGCCGCCAGGGCTGAGCCGAGGCGCCGAGCCGGGGAATCCCGCGGACCGGGGTCTGCGTTGACGCGTAGGTGACCTCGCGGCTTCGTAACGTCCCCTTCTCCATCCTGGACCGCTCCCGCACCCGGCAGGGGCGGGAGCGGTCCGAGGCGCTGCGCGACACCGTGCGGTTCGCGCGGCAGGCCGAGGCTCTGGGTTTCCACCGCTTCTGGGTCTCGGAACACCACAGCGTCCCCGGCGTCGCCGGATCGGCGCCCACCGTGCTGGCGGCCGCCGTCGCGTCGGCGACGGACCGCATCCGGGTCGGCACCGGCGGCGTGATGCTGCCGAACCACCGGCCGCTGGTGGTGGCGGAGCAGTTCGGGGTGCTGGCCTCCCTCTTCCCGGGCCGCATCGACATGGGGCTCGGCCGCTCGGTCGGCTTCACCGACGGCATCCGCCGGGCGCTGGGCGCCGAGAAGGACGCCGCGCAGGACTTCGGCGCGCAACTGGCCGAGCTGCTGGGCTGGTTCACCGGTGAGCAGCGTACGTACCCCCAGGTCCACGCCCACCCCGCGGAGGGCCTGACCCTGCCCGCCTTCGTCCTGGCGACGGGCGCGGGCGCGGACGTGGCGGCCGAGGCCGGATTGGGACTGGTCATCGGCGACCTCCGCGGCCGGGACCGCATGCTGCGCGCGATCGACCGCTACCGGGCGGGCTTCCGGCCCTCCGCGTGGTCGTCCGCGCCGTACGTCGTCGTATCCGGCAACGTGGCCGTCGCCGACACGACGGCCGAAGCGCACCGCCTCCTCACCCCCGAAGCCTGGGCGATGGCCCACTCCCGCACCCGCGGCAGCTTCCCCCCGCTCATCCCGCCGGAGGAGATCGCCGCGCTGGACATGACCGAGAAGGAGCGCGGCTTCTACGAGGAGGGGCTGAGCGGCCAGCTCTACGGCACGGAGGACGAGGTGGCCGCCGCGCTCGACGAGCTGATCGGGCGCAGCGGCGCGGACGAGGTGCTGGTGACGACGAGTACGTACGACCGCGACGCCCTGCTCGACTCCTACCGGCGCCTGGCCCGGGTGGCGGGCCTGGCAGGGGACCCGGTGTCCGCCTAGCCCCTCGGAGAACCGGGGAGAGATCTTTTCGGGGGTGCCGGGTTCGTTTACGCTGTCGCTCGCTCGAACAATGGGCGGTAGTCCAACGGGGGTGAGGTCGGCATGTCCCGACAACTGGGCTGGCCGGCCGCGCCGCCACCACCTCGCCCACTGGGGCACGGTGACCCCGCCCGGACCGGTCCGTACCGGCTGGAGGGGGTTCTCGGCGCGGGCGGGATGGGCCGCGTCTACCTGGGGCGTACGCCCGCCGGAAGCGCGGTGGCGGTCAAGGTCGTACACCGCGAGTACGCGGGCGACGCGTCGTTCCGCAAGCGGTTCGAGCAGGAGGTGGCCGCGGCCCGGCGGGTGCAGGGCCTCTATACGGTGCCGGTGGTCGACGCGGATCTCCAGGCCGATGAGCCGTGGCTGGCCACGGCCTACGTTCCCGGCCCGTCGCTCCAGCAGGCGGTGGCCGAGGGCGAGCCGTTGTCGGTCGACGCGACGCTGGGGCTGGTCGCCAGGGTGGCCGAAGCGCTCCAGTCCATCCACGCGGCCGGGGTGATCCACCGCGACCTGAAGCCGTCCAACATCATCCTCACCGGTGACGGGCCCAAGGTCATCGACTTCGGTATCGCCCGCGCCGCGGACGTCACGTCGGTGACCGCCACCGGGATGCGTACGGGCACGCCTGCCTACATGGCGCCCGAATACATCAGGGGGCAGAGCGTCACCGAGGCCGGTGATGTGTTCGCCCTCGGGGGCGTCGCCCACTTCGCCGCCACCGGACGGCTCCCCTTCGGCGGCGGCGCCGACCACGCTGTGATCTACCGCGTCCTGGAACACGCCCCCGACCTCGACGGCTGCCCCGAGCCCGTCCGTGCCATCGCTGCCCGCTGCCTGGAGAAGGACCCGGAGAAGCGGCCGACCCCGGCCGAGGTCATCGAGCTGTGCCGCCGGGCCGACGCAACGGGCATCGCCGACGCCCCCACGCGTACCGCCGTGTCGGTGTCAGGGTCCGATCCCGTGACACCCGGCGCCCCGGGCTCGCCCAACGACCCCGGCTCGCCCGACGCCGAGACACGCACCGCACGGTCGCCGCGCGGATCCGGGCCCGCCGCCCCCGTACCGCCGTCCGCTCCGGGCGCGCACGCCCCCGCACGGGAGACTCCGTCGGGGGCGGACACCTCGGCGAACCCGCCGGTCCCGGACCCCCTCACCGTCCCCGCCCCGGGGCTACCCCTCGTGCTCAGCGGAGTCGGGATCTTCGTCCTGGCCATCATCCTGATCGCCCTCTACCTCCCCGACTCTTCCCCCGCCCGCGGCCCCGACTACCCCTATCGCTCGTATCTGCCCACGGCCTCCATCGGCCCCACCGGGAAGTCCGGTGAGGTCCAGGGCATGGCGTTCAGCCCGGACGGCAAGACACTCGCCACCGGCAGCGACGAGGGCAAGGTGCGACTGTGGGATGTCGCCCGCCGTAAGCCCAAAGCCACCTTCACTCAACGCGACGGCGCCGGCAATGACGGGTTCGAGATCCGCAACGTGGCGTTCAGCCCCAACGGCAAGGTCCTCGCCGCCACCAATATGACCGGCTGGGTGACCCTGTGGGACGTGGCCGAGCACCGGCAGATCCGCTTCCTCTACAGCGGCGGCGAAAGCGTGGCCTTCAGCCCGGACGGCAAGCTGTTCGCCACGGGCAGTAAGAGCAAGTCGCTGCACCTGTGGGACACCAACGGCCGCGGAGACGAGCCACTCGCTTACTTCAACCCCACCGCGCCGGTCAAAGATGTGGCCTTCAGCCCGGACGGCCGGACGTTGGCCTCCGCGGGCGACGACTCCGGCAGCAATCTCACCCCGAACCACGCGGCGCTGCTGTGGGACGTGGCGGGCCGTGACCCGGAGCCGTACGGCCAAGGCGATCCACGTGCCACCTTTTCCACGCCCCAAGGAGTCTTGAGCGTGGCGTTCAGTCCGGACGGCAAGACGCTCGCAACCGGCGGCACCGACGACGACGTGCGGCTGTGGAACGTGGCCGCCGGCCGCCGCACGGCCACCCTCAGCGACTCCTACCAGGCGCAGGTCGAGGACATGGCGTTCAGCCCGGACGGCAAGACGCTCGCCGTCCCCGGCGGAAACGGACTGCTGCTGTGGAACGTGGCCGCCCGCAAACCACGTGCCATCCTGACGACCGGCTCCCAGGAGGCGGACAACACGATCCATGACGTGGCCTTCAGCCCGGACGGGCGGCTCGTCGCGGGCCACGACGGCGAGGCCCGCACGGTACGGCTGTGGAAAACCCCCAAGTGAACGGTTGAGCTCAGTCGGCCGACGGCTTCTCCCACACCGACACATGCCGGGGGCTGTCGTTGGTGAACGGCTCCCGTGCCCACCCCTCCCACCGGTCGCGCAGCCGCATCCCGGCGAGTTGGGCCATCAGGTCCAGCTCCGCGGGCCATACGTACCGGAAGGGGAACGGCGTGTACGTGGCGCGGCCGTCCTCCCCGAGTACGAGGTGGTGCGAGCTCATCTCCTGGGTGGCGACGTCGTACGTGTCGAACCCCCAGCGCGTGGCGTCGACGCGGAACGGCACGATGTGCTGCCCCGGGGGCAGCTTCCGCAGTTCCGGGATCGTCACCTCGATGACGAAGCAGCCGCCGGGGGCGAGGTGCCGCGCGACGTTGCGGAAGCACGCCACCTGGGCGTCCTGCGTCGTCAGATTCATGATCGTGTTGAAGACGAGGTACGCGACGGAGAACGTGCCGTCGGCCTGCGCGGTGGCGAAGTCGCCGATCGTCACTCCGATCGCGTCCCCGCCCGGCTTGTCGCGCAGCCGGGCCACCATCGCCCGCGACAGCTCGATCCCGTGGACCGGTACGCCGCGGGCCGCCAGCGGCAGCGCGATACGCCCCGTCCCGACCCCCAGCTCCAACGCCCGCCCGTCCCCGGCGAGCCCCGCCAGCACGTCCACCACCGGGTCCACGACGCCCGGCTCGAACATCTCCGCCGCCGACTCGTCGTACGTCGCCGCGACGCGCCCTCCGAAGTGCCCGTCATCGCTCATGCCCGGGACCGTACTGCGGGGGCGTGCTTGATCGCGCCCCATTTTCCCCCGGCCCCGGGCGCCTGGGGCCGGGTGGTTGTTCCCCCCACCCCGCCCCTTCCCGAAACCGGGGGACGCCCCGGACCCCCGCGCTGGGCCGGTGCCCGAGGCTGTTCGGGTTGAGGACACTCGGCCCGGCCGTGCGCAGGCCCTCTCCGCGCGGGCCTGCGGCGGTTTGGTTCGAGGGGGCGGTGCTGGGGCGGGTTCGGGGAGTGGGGGCGCCGCTAGTGTGCACGGGCTTGGGGTGCATTCGCCTGTGCCCTGGCCCGTTCGGTGCGGGCGTGGCCTGGCGCGCGGCCGGGGCCGGGGTGCCCTCGGTCCGGGGTGGGGTGGCGGACACGCCGCCCGCCGGGGGTGCCCCCGGCCTGCTCAGTGCGGAGGTGTCGGGGGCCGGGGTGTCCCCCGGTTTCGGGAAGGGGCGGGGTAGGGGAACAAAGCCCCGGGCTCAGAGAGGCTTGCCCTCGGGCTTCGCCAGTGTCCCGCCGGGCGCCCCCGGCCCGCTGGGCGCGGGCCTGGGGCGGAGCTGCCGGGGGCCGGGGTGTCCCCGGTCTCGGGAAGGGACGGGGTGGGGGAAAACCCGCCCCCGCACGCCTCAGAGGGCCTTGCCCGCGGGCTTCGCCATCCCCCGCACCGTGCGCGAGTCGACGTACTCGCCCATCGCCGTCATCTCCCACTCGCCCGAGAACTGCTTGATCAGCTTCGCCATCATCACGCCCGTCCGCGGCTCGGCGTGGGTGATGTCGAAGCGGACCAGTTCCTCGTTCGTCTGGGCGTCGACCAGGCGGCAGTACGCCTTGGCCACGTCCGTGAACTTCTGGCCGGAGAAGGAGTTGACCGTGAAGACGAGGCCCGTGACCTCCGGGGGGAGGCCGCCCAGGTGGACGGTGATGGTTTCGTCGTCACCGCCGCCCTCGCCGGTGAGGTTGTCGCCGGAGTGCTGGATCGCGCCGTTGAGGATGGCCAGCTTGCCGAAGAAGCACGCGTCGATCTTCTTGCGGTCGACGCCGAAGGCGATCACGGAGGCGTCGAGGTCGATGTCCGCGCCGCGGAAGGCGGGCTCCCAGCCGAGCCCCATCTTCACCGACGACAGCACCGGCTGACCGCCCTTGACCAGGGAGACGGTCTGGTTCTTCTGGAGGCTCACCCGGCCCTTGTCCAGGTTGATCTTCCCCGAGGCGGGGGGAGTGGGGGGAGCGGTGGGCATGGGGG
>NZ_RIBZ01000823.1:0-14956 GCF_003721215.1 Streptomyces botrytidirepellens | reverse complement strand
TCCACACCGAAACCAGAGGCCCTCGCCTCGTTCAAGCACCACTCACGGCGCGTCGCCCGTCACCAACGTCCCCGGACAGCACACCTAGCGCGAGAGAACCCCACCTGGGGATATGTCAGGATCCAAGGCGAGCTGCGGCGGCTCGGTCATCGGGTTGCCGCCGCCACGATCCGCCGCGTCCTGCGCCGCTTCGGCCTGCCGCCCGCACCGCGACGCGCCTCCCAGCAGACCTGGCGCTCCTTCCTGCACTCCCAGGCCCACACGCTGCTCGCCTGTGACTTGATGCACGTGGAGGCCGTTTTCCTCAGACATCTCTATGTCTTCTTCGTCATGGAGATTGCCACCCGGCGCGTCCACGTCCTGGGTGTCACCGCTCACCCGAGCGGCGCATGGGTCACTCAGCTCGCCCGCAACCTGCTCATGCACCTCGGAGACAGGGCTGGATGCTTCCGGTTCCTCATCCGGGACCGGGACAGCAAGTTCACCGCCGCGTTCGACGCCGTCTTCGCCGGCGAACCTGCTCCGGGCTCATTGCTGCTCATCATCGGCGTGCCCCGACGGCCCTTCCCCTGCGCAGAGATACTGGACTCTCCGCCCGAAAGAATGAAGATCGACTTGTAGAACCGCACAATCGAGCCAGCAGACGCATATCAGTGATCAAGACGAGTGCCGAGCCTCCATCAACCCCGGAACGCCTCAGAAAGAGTTTTCAGTCCGTGGCGTCGGGCAGCATCTCACCTCTCGGCGTATTGCAGGAACCGCACACCCAGGACGACGAGTCCGGCGGCTTCCAGGATGGAGACCGCGACCAGAGGGGCGCTATCCGTGTTGTGGCACCAGAAGGTGATGAGTGCGGCAAAGGGAGTGACGAGGAAGGCCACCAGATCGACGACTGTCTGTGTGGTCTTGCGCGAGACCCGTCTGGCATCGCTGCGATGGTAGGTCTCCCAGCCGAACAGCGGTTCCTCCACGTTTGTGGCCTCTGCGAGTCGGGACGCGAGCTCGGTGCGGACGTAGCGCCCGATGGCTGAGATTTTCTCGTCGTTGACCAGGTGCGTCCATCCGAGCACAAGACACACCACCGGAAGGGCCAGGATCAGCTGTGGGTAGTCCGTCTGCGCGGCGACGGCCGCGACGGCGGTCACGGCCGCAAGAGTCACGTACAGCAGGTTGTCCCTGAAGCCGATACGTGCACGCTGCTCTTCCTTGATCTGTGCGTACTCGGCAAGGAGTACGGCGCTGGTGCTCCGTTTCCTGTTACTGGCGGTCATGACTGGCTGTCACCCTCGTATCCCAACACCTTGGCAGGGGTGGCTCGGTGGTACCCGTACTCGGCCCGTGGTGCCTGGACCTTCAGGGAGCTGCCGTGCTCTCGACAGTTCCCTGGACGGTCGGCCTCCGGATCCGGTCCGGGAGGACTCAGTCGGTGCTGTCCGCGGGCGGTGGACTGTCGGCGTTGTTCCGCTCGATCCATGCCTTCCCGTCGGCGGCGATGCCCTCCAGGAGGCGGAACGTATGGGCGAAGCCGGCCGCGTCGAGGTTGTTCTGCGAGAGGTCCCGGGCGTTCTCGTACGGTTCGAGTTGGTGGCTGTCGGCGTCCTTAATCCGGATGGTTCTGGCGGGGCCGTTGGAGAGGAGCAGCGCCATCTCGTAGCCGATGCGGTCGTCCTCAGTGACCTGTACGGAGGAGAAGGCGTTGAAGCGGTAGTTGGTGCGTTGTTCGCCCGGGCGAGTAGCGCGGGCGAAGTCGACTTCGGTGCTGATCTCACGGATACCGTTCCGTGTGGCCAGGAACAGCCGGAGGGTGTATCGGGAGTAGCGCCAGGGGCCGCCTCGGCGCCGTGCTCGTCTGTAGGGGCGTGCCGGTGTCGTCAGGATCGTGTGGGCGATGATGTCGTACCAGGTGAGCTGGTGGTGACGGAGCACATCGGCGGTGAAAAGGACCTTGTCGTGGCTGAGCCACGCCTCCATCTCGGCGTCGGAGGGCCGGATGGCTTCCAGTCGCTCCTTCCAGCGCTGGAACTCCTCCTCACGGGCGTACATCCGCCGGTGGTACTCCTGCGTCTCCTCGACGAGCCGCTGTTCCTCGCTGCGTATGTCCAGCCACACCGAAGCTGCCCGGCGCCCGCTCCCGATGGCGCCGAAGAACACGGCGAAGGTGAGGAGGCCGTGGAACGCACCCGCCGAACCTGTCGCGGCGGTGACAGTGATGGCCAGGGACGTGACGCCCAGCACGGCCAGGGCGAGCCCGCAGGCGAGTTTCGTCGTCACCGGAGTCCGGTACCGCTGCCGGTGGGCGAACAGCGCGCCGTTGTGATGGCGGTCCTTGGCGTCCCGGGCCAGGTAGCGGATGAGCCAGTTGACCCGGTCGACGCTGATTCTGCTTTCCCGGTAGAGGAACGCGACCTCGGCGGCCAGAACGGCGCGGATGCCAGCGGAGTGGGCGAGCCACTCGGGATGGTCGAACCCGTGCGGCACGTACTTGCCGAAGTAGTGCTCGAAGGACTTGCGGACGCGGCTGGTGAACCCGTCCGCGGCGGGGGCTCCGCCGCCCGCGGGTGCGGGGGAGGGGGCGGCCGGATCCGGTACCGGCTCCTGGTTCGACGCTTGGTCCAGCTCCTGCTCCTTGGCCTGCAGCCGGTGCTTGTTGTGCCACCATCGCTGGCCGAACCGGGCGGCGAGGAATCCGGTGCCGAGCGCGATCAGCAGCTCGACGATCGCGGTCAGCGGCTCCGCGATCACTGCCGAGATCCCGAGGAATCCCGCGGCGACGACGAACAGACCTGTCCAGGCCGCCAGACGAGGACGGTAACGGAAGGCGGTGCTCTCCGCGGGAGGCTGGGTCCGTGCCCCGATGGGATCGGGCTCGAAGTAGTACCGGACCCGCAGGGAACGGTCACCACGGAACTGCCCGGCCTTGGCGAGCTCGCAGATTTCGGCCCACAGGGTGGCTTTTGTCCGGCTGGTGAGCACGAGGTCGAGGTGGTGGACGATCAGGTCACGTTGGGGCGGTGCCAGATCCCCCAGCCGCTTCAGCACGGCGGCGGTCTCACTGTCAGCTTTGCCGGGCAGTGCCAGCAGATCGAAGACGACCTGCAGACCGGGTTTCCAGTCCTTGTCCTCGGCGTAGCCCTGCATGACGTCCCGCGTCCGGTCCAGCTGACGGCGCTCCTCGGCACTGAGGTCGTGGTGGGCGCGTTTGCTGAGCATGGCGAGCGTCCAGTGGAAGCGGATCTGCGGGCCGTCGTGGTTGTGGGTGATCGCGTCCCAGATCAGTTCCCGCGCCCGGCCGGGCAAGCCTTCTTCCAGACAGCGGACCCCGACCTCGTACTTCTTCTGGGGCGAAGCGTCCGGCGGGACGATGTTGATGGTGGAGTCGTGTACGTCCGAGGCCTGGAAGCCGACGAAGGAATCGTGCGCCTCGTTGTGCGTGGAGGGAAAGCCCTCGGTCATACCGGGTCACCCGCCGCCGCGATCAGGGACGCGAGACCGGCGGCCAGTTCCGGGTGGTCGGCGAGCAGGCCGCGCAACTTCCTGAGCGCCATAGCTGCCTTCTTCGGATGCGCCGGGGCGTTCGCGGTGCACTTCTCCGCTGCGCGCCTCGCGATGCTCAGTTCGCCCTGTGCCTCGTGGAGAGTGTCCGCGTCGAGGGTCCCGTTGGCGTGGTGTCGTGTCAGGTGGTCACGGAAGTGGTCCAGCTCCGCGACCAGTTCCGTCGGGGTGGACGCCTTCGGAGTTGCCCCGCCGACGTGGATGGTGCTGCCGGTGACCTCTCCGGCCATGAATCCCACCGTGCTGGAAAAGGCCGTGTTGACGACGCTTCCGCTGCCCCTGCCAGTTCTGTCTTTCTGGGCCATGACGGTCCGCTCCTCTTCTTCCGCTTTCTCTGCCAGTTCCGCTTCCTTGATCAGTTCTGAAGCCAGCCGTACCGCGAAAGCCGCCGCGTTCGCCGCGGCGCGTGGCTGCCGCTCGCGGTCCTCCGCACCGTTCTTCGTGCCGTCCGCCCGGTCACTGATGCCGCGGACGATGCCGACCGGCAGACTGCTGAGATGGCCGGCCTGTGCCACGCCGGCGGCTTCCATGTCGATCGCGAACGCGTCGTTGTAGTGCTGCCGGAGCCATGCGGCCTCGGCGGAGTTCCGCGAGTTCTGCAGGACCTCACCGGCGGCTATCGGGCCGAAGTGCACCCGCGGCACTTCCCCGTTCTCCGATGCGTGGCCGACCCGGTCCGTCATCCGGGCCAGATGCTGGCCGAGCTGGATGGTGCCGTGCGGCGCCTCCCACACCCGGGGCCGCGCCTTGAGTCCGTCGTCCTCGCTGGTCGCGCCGTGGTAGGCGTACACATGGGTGGCCATCACCACGTCGCCCAGCGCGATCGAGCTCCGCATGCCCCCGGCGACACCGACGAACAGTACGGCTGCCGGAGAGAAGTGCTCGATCGCGCGCTCCGCCAGCACTGCGGCCGAATGGTTCCCCTTGCTCGTCAGGCCGAGTGCCACACGGCACGAGGTGCCCGGCACGGTACCGACCTCGAACCGCGTGCCGCTCTTGTGTACGGTCACCTGTGGATCGGCCAGTTTCCTGTGCACGGCCTCGTATTCGAGATTGAGGGCAGCGAGAATCACCACCAGGTCATTTGACATGTATTCTCATTCCTTTGCGTGTTCCTCTGTTTGTTCATCCACCTGCTGTCCCGCCGGTGCTGGCGCGGGCCGGACCAGCGGAGGCGAGAGCACCGTGGTCGGTCCCGCGCGGAACAGGCGTGCGGGGCGCCCCACCGTGGTCCTGCGTCCCGTCCCGGCCGGAACGATGAACCCGTCCACGGCCTGGACCTTCCGGTAGAAATTCCGGGTGTCGAGCGTGACGCCCCACACCGCCTCGTACACCTGCCGCAACTCGGCGATGGTGAATGGGTCTCCACAGAACGCCGTGGCCAGTGCGGAGAACTCGAGCTTCGTGCGGGCACGTTCAATTCCGTCCGTCACTATCCGATCGTGATCGAAAGCAAGCTTCACCTGCCCGGAAAGGACTGTGTCCGTCGGAATCCATGAGGCATTCGCGGCATCCGTTCCCGCGACCGGCTCAGGAAGGCGTGGTGCGATCGCCAGATGCGCAACCGAGACGACCCGCCCACGGGGATCACGCCCTGGATCCCCATAGGTGGCCAACTGCTCCAGATGAAACTGCCGGGCATCAACAGCGGTCTCCTCGCCCAGCTCGCGGCGAGCGGCCTCCGGGATCGCCTCACCGGCGTGGTTGAGGAAACCGCCGGGCAGCGCCTGCATGCCAGCGAAGGGTTCCTTGCCCCGCTCCACGAGCAGGACACACAGCCGCCCCTCACGCAACGTCAGGATGACAAGGTCAACTGTGAGCAGAACGGACGGCGGCGCCCAGGAATCATCACGCATGGCGCCGACCGTATCGGATTACTGTCACATTGACAATATACCCCTCGACATGCACTGCTTGGCACACTATTTGTGAGCAGCAACATCGATCATCGAAACACCGACTGCCACCGCCCCTCACCTGGGCCACGACAAGGGGAACACCCAGTTCAGAGCCCTATCGAGTCTGAGGTGGTCGCGTGGTGTGCCCGTCGGCGGAGACTGGGATCGTCGGCACATCGCGCCACTCCCAGGAGGCGATCATCATGCGCTCCATCACTGACCGTGGCCGGGTCTACCGGCGCTGTGGATGCCGCGACGCACACCGCCACCAGATCGGAACCCGCTTCCCACGACTGGCAACCGACTGTGACCACGGAAGCTGGACCTTCGCCGTCGACCTCCCCTCCCCCGACCACCGCCGTGCCACTATCCGCCGCGGCGGCTTCCCCACTCAGGACACCGCCCAGGCCGCGCTGCGGCGGATCCTCGAGGGCGAGGCCGGCGGGTTCAACGGCGACCCGAACCAAACCGTCGCCGACTACCTCACGACTTGGCTGGAGACGAAGGCGTACGTGCTCAAGCCGACCACGCTGGCCCGCTATCGCGACTACGTCACCGGCGACCTGATCCCCGCCCTGGGCGCGCTCAAGCTGGACGACCTCGGCCACCGCCACATCGCCGGATTCGTTCACACCCAGCTCGCCGCAGGCCGCGGCCAAGTGACCGTCTACCGGTGCCTGGCCACCCTCTCCAGCGCCCTGGGCGACGCCGTCCGCCAGCACCGCCTCACCCACAACCCCGCACGCCCCGCCGTCCTGCCCCGACCACCCACCGCCGAGCGACGCATCTGGACAGCCGAGGAAGCAACCCACTTCCTGCACTACTGCCACCACACCGACCCACTCATCGCCGACCTGTGCGAACTCCTGATCGGCACCGGCATGCGCAAAGGGGAAGCACTCGCCCTCCACTGGCACGATGTCCACCTCAACGAAGGGGTGCTCTACGTCCGTTACACCCTCTCGGCCATCAACAACGCCCGCCTGGTCATCACCTCACCCAAGACCCGCAGCAGCAAGAACTGGGTCGCCATCTCCCCGCGCGTGGCAGCCGCGCTCACACGCCGCGCAGCCGACGCGCCGCAGTCAGCATTGGCTGACCGATCCGACGACCCGTTCACCGGACTGGTCTTCTGCCGACCCGACGGCCGCCCGCTGAGGCTTCAGACCGTCCTGGACCGCTTCCGCCGACGCGCCAAGGAAGCAGGGGTCCCCCGTATCACCCTGCACGACCTGCGGCACCTCGCCGCCACCCTGTCCATCACCGCGGGCACTCCCCTCACCGTCGTCTCGAAAACCCTGCGGCACTCCACCCTCTCCACCACCGCGAACCTCTACAGCCACCTCACCCAGCAAGCCGCCCACGACGCCGTGGACGCCATCGACACCGCACTGGCCCAAGCCGACCTCACCGCCGATTGCCATCCGCACTGGCCCGCCTGGCTGCGACCACGCCGCGACCACCCGAACGGACACTGGGCACGCCTCACGCTGCCCTACTTCGCCGCCCCGGCCGCCAGTTCACCCGGCGCCTCCACACCCCAAGGCGTGTGTGCGACCACCATGCGACCACCACGCCGCACAACACGAAGAAGGCCGCTCTCCCATCTCTGGAAAAACGGCCTCCGACCTGCGAAAACGCTGGTCGGGACGACAGGATTTGAACCTGCGACCCCTTGACCCCCATAGGAGTCTCCCACGGCTACCGCGCCCGCACGGTAGGGTACGACGAGTAACCCTGCACAGGAGGTCATCGTGAGTGCGCAGCCAGACGGCCCGTATGGACCCCTGATCCCCATGCCCGACCTCACCCCTGACGCACTGCGCACGGCTGTCGCCCGGATCGCTCCCAGCAGAGTCCCTGCGCTCACTCAGCATTTGTTCGAGGCGACTACAAACGCACAGCAGACACAGAGCCTCGCGCCCCTGCGGGCTTTCGTCCACTCATGGGCCGTGTTCGTCGCCATCGAGCGGCACCCGGAACGCGCCGCCCGCCTCCGTGAACTCGAGCAGATCGTCGATATGGCCGAACAGGACCCGACGGCGGCCATCCATGAAATTCAGCAGATCCGTAAGGCCGCGGAGGCCGAGGCGGGGCTGTGACCGACTGGACCTGGGAGTACAACCCGAGTGAGGAGTACGTCGCCGACGGACTTGCGCCAGGTGTCGTAGCAGAGGTCGAGCGACTGGCGACCGAACTCGCCGCGCTTGGAGTCGACGCGGCAAAGGTAGGTCGGCCCTTCGACCGAGAAGGCGGACTCCGAGAATTCGACATTCTCGGCGGACGCGGCTTCATTAGCTTCCTGTCAGTACCACGCCATCACTGCATCTATATCTGCAACATCACCTGGTACGGATGACGTTGCTCCCTTTCCAGCGCCGTTGTTGAGGCCTGAAGGGTGTCTTTATTGCCCTACTGTGGTTGACCTGGGGCTTTGCGATCGCCCGAGTACGGGCATGATCAGTGATCGTGGGTCTGCGACTGCTCTACCTGATCTTCTGCCGACTACTGAGCTGCCTCCTCCTGGTGGGCCGCTCGACCGCCGCGAAGAACGCCGAGATCCTTGCCCTTCGTCATGAGGTCGCTGTGCTGCGTCGGCAGGTCGAGCGGCCGCGGCTCTCATGGGCTGATCGTGCCGTGCTCACCGAAGACCGGCCCGGCCCTCGTGGTATCGGCCATCGCCTGGTCCTCGTTCGTCGGACTGGTGCGCTCTCGCGATGTTGCTTTCGACATGATCGATCGCGCCTGAAGCAAGCGAGGGCAAGTTCAACCATCTCTGATCGTCAGTCACAAAAATGGCCCGTCTCCCCCAGGCCGCATCCGGGGGTCGGACCATTATCGAACAGTAGTACCCCTTGATCGACGCAGCGCACCCTTGGCGATTAACTCTGCGCTTGCCGGAAACCTCATCCGTCCTGGTGGGGGGCGGTGCATCGGGTTTCCCGAAATCTGGCCGCGGTCGCTCGAGTCGGCGCTCTCGCGCAGTTGCTGTCAGCGCGTCATGATGATCGATCGTGCTGCTGCGATTGGCTTACCTGGGTGTGTCGAACGTGTTCGTGATGCTGCGCTTGCTGCCGATGACCGACCGGGACAAGGACGCGGAGATCCTCGCCCTGCGCCACCAGATCACCGTGCTGAAACGTCAGCTCGGCGAGCAAAAAGTCCGGTTCACGCCGAGCGATCGAGCGTTCCTGGCGGCGCTGTTGCACCGGCTGCCGCTGCACGTTCTGCGAAGTGTACGGCTGCTCGTCCGCCCCGACACGGTGCTGCGTTGGCACCGCACCCTCGTCGCACGCCGACATGCCTCCTCCTGCCGGCCCAAACGCCCGGGAAGACCGCGTACCGTGCGCTCGATCCGCATCCTGGTGCTGCGGCTGGCGGAGGAGAACCCGAGCTGGGGGTACAGGCGTCTGCACGGCGAGTTGCTTGTGCTGGGGGTGAAGGTGGGCGCGTCCACTGTCTGGGAGATCTTGAAGGAGGCCGGCATCGATCCTGCGCCCGAGCGGAACTCCAGTACCTGGGCCAGCTTCCTTCGCTCTCAGGCTGAGGCGCTTCTGGCCTGCGACTTCATGGAGACAGTCACCCTGTCGGGGATGCGGATGTACGTGCTCGTGGTGATCGAACACGGCAGTCGCCGGATCCGGATCCTGGGCGCCACCGCGCATCCGATCGCATCTGGGTAGCGCAAGCGGCGAAGAACCTGGTCATGGACCTCGAAGACCTCGGCTGCCGGGCACGGTTCATGATCCGGGACCGGGATGGGAAGTTCCCCGAACTGTTCGATGCCGTCCTCAAGGACGCGGGGATCGACGTCGTGCTCAGCGGCATCCAGATACCGAGGATGAACTCGATCATGGAAAGATGGATACAGACCTGTCGCCGCGAGCTCCTGGACCGGACGTTGATCTGGAACCAACGACATCTCCTCGCCACCCTGCGCGAGTTCGAGCAGTTCTACAACGGACACCGACCACACCAGGGCATTGCCAACGCCAGACCTCTGCACCCCCTGCCCCCACCGATCGACGATCCGGACACGTTAGCCCACCTCAACATACGTCGACACGATCGCCTCGGCGGCATCCTCCACGAGTACCGGCATGCTGCTTGACCTGCACGGATGAGGTTTCCGGCAAGGGCAGTCGTGGTGGAGCTCGCCGCCGCCCGACTGGACGAAGGCCGACCCGTACGCGACCGAAGTCTGGTCGGTGATGGCTCGTTCGCTATGGCGCGCACGTGGACAGGGGCGCAGCCCGTGAGTACCGCCGCGCCGACCAGGACCGCCGCGTCCAGGAAGGCCCCCAGCCCCTCGCCGTCGAGCACCACGACCTCGTCGGCCATGCGGGCGTGCAGCGCGTCCGCCTCGTCGCGGGAGCGCAGCGCCACCGTCGGCAGGTCCGGCTCGCGGGCTGCGCGGATCACCCGTACCGTGATCAATTGAATGCGGTACGAATGAATCGTTAATTGACACCTCCGGGGCTGATGCAAGTCAAACAGCGGGCATGCCCCAGGTGATCCCATTCCCGGCCAGGGCGACGATCCACGCGCGGAGACCCTTGTGTTCGGCAATGGCGCAAATTCGGCTTCAGCACGGCTTCACATCCCGACATGCTCTGGGTGCCCAGGGGCCAGCGCCGATCACTGGTCGAGCAGGCGTTGGCCATGGCGGTATGGGAGGAGTCTGCGCGGACTGAGGACTGTTGAATGCAGCAAGGACATTCGGGTGTCGCGCCGGGGTGGGCCGCACCGAACGTTCGGCGCTTGCGGCCACACCCTTTCCCCCGGTACTCCGCCGGAGCCGGTTATCAGGTCCCGGCCGCGGTCGGCAGACCGCAAAAGGTAGCGCTCCTTCGAGCGAACACCGGCAATTTCGACCGGGAAGCACTGCGCACAGTTGCGAGATCGATATTCAACGCCCTATTTCAGGAGCAGGTCATGAAGAGAACGCACCATCGCACCGGGGCACTTCTGGCCACGGTGTGCGGTTTCACTCTGTGCCTCCCTGGCGTGGCCCGCGCGGCCGACGCACCGACGCCACATCTTTTCGCCACGACGCTGGTGAACAAGACCGGCACCACGATCACGGTCACCGCCGGAGTCGGCCGGGGCAACACGATCAGCGTCTGGCAGTCGGGCAGCAACATCAGAATCAGAGACACCGGAGACACGGTCGCACCGTCCGGCGATTGCACCGCCATCAGCACGACCGAAGTCGCCTGCAGGGCCGCCGACACGACCGAACTCGTGGTCAACGCCGGCGACCAGGACGACACCGTCACCTCCTCGCTGGCGGCCCTCGGCGTCACCCTCATCGGCGGTGCCGGCAACGACAACCTCTACGGCGGATCCGCCAACGACACCCTCGAAGGCGACGAGGGATCCGACTTCCTTTCCGGCGGCGCAGGAAACGACACGCTGACAGGGGGAGCCGAGGCGGACAGGATCTTCGGCGGCTCCGGCAACGACTCCATCGAGGGACGCGGCGGCTCGGACATCGTGGACGGCGGTGCCGACAACGACGTGATCTACGGCGGCAGCGGCAACGAGCAGATCGTCGCCGGCGCCGGCAACGACTACGCCGAGGGCGGCAACGGCCGGGACACCATCGACGCCGTGGACAACGTCAGCGGTAACGACTACGTCGAAGGCGGCGCTGACGTGGACGTCTGCCGCGCCGACTTGGGCGACAACGTCAGCGGATGCCCCTGACCAGCGTGAGTGAGCAGCACGCCAGTACCCGTACACGGCGAGACGACACGAAAGGCGGGCACCGATGAGAACACGAGGTATCTGCACCACGGTGGTGGCGATCGGCGCACTCACCTGCGCCCCGCTGACCGCCGCTTCCGCCGCGCCCGGTGCGGCCCCCGGCGGAAGCCTGGCCGACACCACGGTCGTGCAGGAGGTGGGCGACACCCTTAGCGTCACGGCTGCCCAGGGTGTGGCGAACGACATCACCATTCGGCGTCAGGGCAACGTTGTCGTGGTGACGGACGCGGGGGACACCGTGTCCGCCGTCGCCCCGTGTCAGTCGACGGGGACGCACACGGCGGAGTGTCCGCTGCCCGTCACGTCGACACGGGTCAACGCCAACGACTCCGATGACAGCGTCAGCATCTCCCCGAACCTGGAAGCCGCCGGAACGGTGATCGGCGGTGCGGGTGACGACCGCCTCAACGGCGGTCCCCGGGCGGACCGGCTCGTCGGTGACGACCCGGATGCCACTGGCCTGCGGGCGACGCCGGGCAACGACACCATCAACGGCGGCCCCGGCAACGACACGATCTCCGGGCTGGCCGGCAACGACACCATCTACGGCAATGCCGGCAACGACACTCTCAACGGCGACGACGGAAACGACACACTCGAAGGTGACCAGGGCAACGACACCCTCACCGGAGGCCGCGGCAACGACACGCACATCGGCGGCGAGGGCAACGACACCCTCAACGCCGTGGACAACGTGATCGCCAACGACAACCTCGACGGCGGCCTCGGCTTCGACACCTGCAACCGTGACACCGGCGACACGGCCGTCAACTGCCCCTGATCAATCACTCGTTTCCTCGGTACTGCGCTGCTCAAATCGGGTGGAGGCGTCGCCGGACAGCCGTAGCGGCTGTCCGGCGGCACGATGACAGCCGGTGATGAACGACTGCTGGGCGCCTACTTCACCAGTTGCGGCGCGTGTTGTGCCCGCCTGGAACGTCCAGGAGAGACGCCGAGAGCGCGTCGGTCGGCGCCGCAAGCCCGGTTGACATCCCCGCTGCCCCTCTGAAGCATCAACGCCATGACTGCGCTCCCCCGCCTCAAGCGGCTCCGGCTCGTCGTCGGTCAGACCTGTACATTCCTCGCCCGGCCCCGGCCGGATCGTGCTCGATCGCCCCGCGAAGCAGGCGGCTTTCCGCCTCGCGCTCGCCCGTGCGCCGGCACTTGGGAGCCGACCTGCTCGGCGATGAGCCGCCGGTAGTTCGGGCACTGGGTGACGTCCTCGTACTCGCAGTTCAGGCCACCTCGATGAGCTCCAATGAGGCCCGGGCGGCGGCGATCCTCGATCGGAGCTCTTAGGGGAGGCCGGGCTTCGTTGATGCTCGGCGAGGCGGGCGGAGGCCGTGGGCGCCATTCCCACGTCGGGGCTCAGGGCCCGGGATACCTTCGGGCGTACCACGGTCCGCCCGCCTCTCCCGCTCTGGCCGAGAGCGGGGGCCTTCACCGCCGGACGGTGAACGCTTAGGGTCTGTCGTCAAATGATCTTCGGTTTGGGATCATGGTCGGGTGATACGTCGCCATGAACTGTCCGATGCCGAGTGGGCCTTCGTGGAGCCGTTGCTGCCTCGGGCTGAGCGGGGCCGCAGACGGCTGGACGACCGGACGGTCCTCAACGGGATCGTCTGGAAGTTCCGGACCGGCACGGCCTGGCGGGACGTGCCCGAGCGGTATGGCTCTTGGGCAACGCTGCACACCCGCTTCCGCCGCTGGGCCAGGGACGGCACCTTCGAGCGGATGCTCCGGGCCGCCCAGGCGAAGGCCGACGCGGCCGGGGACATCGAGTGGCTGGTGTCCGTCGACTCCACGGTCGTGCGGGCCCACCAGCACGCGGCCGGAGCACGAAAAGGGGGCTCCGTGCCCCGGGGCTCGGCCGGTCCAGAGGCGGTCTGACCAGCAAGATCCACCTGGCCTGCGATGCTCTGGGCCGACCGCTCGCCTTCACCATCACCGGCGGGAACACCAACGACTGCACCCAGTTCGCGGCCGTAATGGAGGCGATCCGGGTGCCCCGGATCGGGCCAGGAAGGCCCCGGATCCGACCTGCCAACGTCATAGGCGACAAGGGCTACAGCTCCAAGGCCATACGCACCTGCCTGCGGCGACGGAGCATCCGGCACACCATCCCGGAACGGTCCGACCAGATCCGCAACCGGCTCCGACGCGGCAGCCATGGCGGACGTCCGCCAGCCTTCGACAAGCAGGTCTACAAGCGGCGCAACGTCGTCGAACGGTGCTTCAACCGCCTCAAACAGTGGCGTGGCATCGCCACCCGCTACGACAAGACCGCCGAGTCCTACCAAGCAGCCGTCACCCTCGCATCGCTCCTGATGTGGGCGTGACATTTTGACGACAACTCCTAGAGCCAGCTCGTCATTGCCGGGGATCCGGAACGCCGTGCCGGAGGCGGTCGTACTCCTTCCGCCGAGCCTCGGCCCGGAACACCTGAAGGGTGTCAATATTCCGATCAGGCTGCTGAGCTGGGCGTTTCCTGTGGATGGTGAGGCGGTCGGTGTGGCGTGGTGTGGTACTCGTTGAGCAGTCCGCCGAGTACTTGCTTGCGCCTGACCGTGGCGGCGGGCAGGGGGATGATGTTCGGGTCGTCGTCTGGGGCTCGTAGGTTGAGGCTGCGGTGAGCTCGTCCAGTGTTGTAGTGCTCGGCGTACCTGGTGAGGACCGTACGTAGGTGTCGTTCGCCGGTGATGAGGAGGCGGTCGGTGCATTCTGCGCGGGCTGTGCGTATCCATCGTTCGGCGAACGCGTTGGACCGTGGGCTTTGCGGCGTGGTTGGGATGACGGCTGTGCCGTTGCTGGCGAAGACGGCGTCGAACGCGGAGGTGAACTTGCTGTCCCGGTCCCGGATGAGGAACCGGAAGCACCCAGTTCTGTCCTCAAGATCCATGAGCAGGTTGCGGGCGAGTTGCGTGACCCACCCGCCGGTCGGGTGGGCGGTGACGCCCAGGACGTGAACGCGCCGGGTGTCAATCTCCATAACGAAGAAGACGTAAAGACGCTTGAGGAAGACCGTGTCCACGTGCATGAAGTCACAGGCGAGCAGCGTGTGGGCCTGGGAGCGGAGGAAAGTACGCCAGATCTGCCGAGATGCTCGCTGCGGTGCGGGTGGCAGGCCGGAACGGCGCAGGACGCGCCGGATGGTGGCGGCGGCGATCCGATGACCGAGCCGTCGCAGTTCACCCTGGATCCTGACGTACCCCCAGGTCGGGTTCTCTGTCGCCAGGCGCTGGATGAGCACGACTATCTCTTCCGCCAGCGGTGGCCGACCGGGTCCGACTGCCGTCTGGCGCCACTTCCAGCGCACCAGACGACGGTGCCAGGTCAGCAGGGTGCCCGGGGTGACCAGCCGATTGCGACGTAGGACGGGTGGCAGGTACCGGGCGAGAGCAGAGAGCACGGCACGGTCAGCCCACGAGAGCCGCGGCCGCTTGACCTGCCGGCGCAGCACAGCGACCTCGTGGCGGAGAGCAAGGATCTCAGCGTTGTTCGCCACGGTCGATCGCCCCAGCACAAGGAGGCAGCCCAGGAGACGGCAGAAGATCAGGTAGAGCAATCGCAGACCCACGATCAGAGATCATGCCCATACTTGGACGATCCCAAAGCACCAGGTCAACCACCGTACGGCAATAAAGACACCCTTCAGGGGTCTTCCCGATCACGCCCGGCACCCTGCTGGCGTGGCATCGCAGGTTCATCGCGGCGAAATGGGACTACAGCGCGCGACG
>NZ_RIBZ01000825.1:0-14904 GCF_003721215.1 Streptomyces botrytidirepellens | reverse complement strand
CCCGGGGCTGGCGCGGCCTCAACTCCGGCCTGGGGCCGGTGGTGGGCAGTGCCCCGGACCCGCGCCCCGTGCGTCGGCCCCCGGCCCGGGCCGCACATGCCCGGTCCGGGCTTCCGCGCTGCGCGGGTGGGGTGGTGGCGTGCTGGCGGTTGGGGGGTGCCCGGTCCGGGGTGCGTCCCGGGTGGTTGGCGCCCGGGGGCGCCTCCGAGTCCGCTCAGGCACGCGGGTGTTCCGGTGCGGAGTCTGCGGGGGCCGGGGTGTCCCCGGGGTCGGGGAGGGGCGGGGTGGGGGAAAGCCCGGTGCGCCACCGCCTACGTCCAGCCTCGGTGGGCGGCTCGGGCGCCGGCTTGGAAGCGGCCTCGGGCGCCCAGGCGTCGTTGGAGGCCGCTGATGCGGCGGCGCAGGGTGCGCAGGCTGATGCCCAGGTGGCGGGCTATGGCCGCGTCCTTCATGCCCACCGCCAGCAGGCCCACCAGGTTGCGGTCCGCCTCGGTGAGGTCTTCGTGGCTCTCTTCCCGTACGCCGCTCAGGGGCGTGGCCTGCTGCCAGAGGGTTTCGAAGAGGGTCCGCAGGGCGTCCGTGAGGGCGGAGTGGCGGACGATGACGGCGCAGTAAGCCGGGCCCGCGTCCGTGCTGGTCAGCGGCAGCATCGCGCAGCGGCCGTCGACGACCAGGAGCTTCATGGGGACGGCGGGGAGCACCCGGGCCTGTTCGCCGAGGGCGACCATGCCTTCGGCGTAGGCGAGGAGTTGAGGGGTCTCCAGGGAGGAGACGGAGTAGATGGTGCGGTAGGAGACACCGCGGCGCAGCACCTCGCTCTGGAGGTCGAGTTGCGGGGTGAGCGGGGCGAGGTAGGGCGGGGAGTCGAAGAGACAGATGTCGTGTTCGGCCCGGGCGTAGAGCTCTTCCAGCCGTGCCGCGTTGGCGCTCTCGCCGTGCACCACTTCGATCAGGCCGGACGGTTCGGCCCGCAGCGCTCCGGCCGCGTAGACCTTGGCCAGGTCGTCGGCGGTGGCGGCGAGGAGTTCGGATTCGGATTCGCGTTTGCGGATGAGGGCCCGTACGGCGACGCGGGGGTCGACGGGGCGCAGTCCGCCCGTGGAGTCGGGGGCCTGGAGGAGGCCGAGGCGCAGGAGCCGGGCGCAGCCGCGGCGGATGCGGGAGGGGGAGGTGCGGAGCAGTTCCGACCAGCCGGTGACGCCCGCGTCGGGCTGGTGGAGGATCGCGTGGTACAGCGTCTCGTCGAAGTCGGAGACCCCCGCCGCGGCCCAGGGGCTCGGGGGCGCGGCAGGGGTCTCGTCGGATGCGGATGCTGCTCTGCTGTCCACTTCTGGCGGCTCCAGCGTGTCGATGCAACGATTCAAACAACGGCACGCTAGACGGTGTTTGTTACCGCCGAAGGAAGGATTTCAGCCTACTTCAGGCCATATGCACGAATGACCGTTTGATCGATTCGGTTGCCCTCGGCGTCGGTGGCCTGGACCCGCAGGCCGGTGAAGCCGTTGGTGGCGCCGAGTCGGGGGTGGTCGACGGTGGCGCGGTACGCGGCGCCGGTGCGGGTGAGTTTCACCGCCTTCCAGGTGGCGCCGTCGTCGTAGGTCACCCACGCCGTGAGCGAGCGCACCTTCGCGGCCGCCGCGCCCTCCTGCCGGCGTGGGGTGACGCCGAAGGTGAAGCGGTGTCCGGCCTTGGCGCGGCCCAGCAGGTCCACGCCGAGGTCGTAGTCGAGGGAGAGCAGGGGGAGGGCGGTGGCCTCGGCGGTGTGGGCGGAGGTGAAGTCCCACTGGGTGGTGGTCCGGGTGGAGTACGCCGACCAGGCGGCGGTGCGCCGCGCGTCGATGGTCAGCCGGTAGTCGGCCTTGCCGGCCGGTACGGCGAAGGTGCCCGAGCCGTACTGCGCCTCGCCGACCAGCGTGCCGTCCGCGTACAGGCTGGTCTTCACCGCGTCCACGCCGTCCTTGGCCGCGCCCGCGGAGCCGTAGTGGCCGGGGCCCGAGTCGGAGAACTCGGGGATGGCGAGGGTGAGTTGGTCGCCCTCGCGCTGCGAGGTGCCGAACTCGGCGGCGGTGGTGGGCCGGAGGACGGGAGAGAGCCAGTCCACGGTCTCCTTCGTCCCGGGCGCGTAGGTCCGCAGCGGCGACCACTGCCGTCCGCCGCCGTCGTAGTCCTGCATGGCGGTGCGCCAGACGCGGGTGTCGGGGTCGGCGGTGTAGTACTCGGTGCGCTGGGTGCCGAGCGGCATCTCGGCCTTCTGCTCCACCGAGAAGAGCTGGTAGGGACGGTAGGTGTGGGTGGCCTCGGCGCCGAGCTGGTCCTTCCCGGGGGCGTGGTAGCGGGCGGTGACCTTGTGGGTGGTGCGGCTGTTGAGCGGGTAGGTGAGGTTCTCGCCGATGGCGTCCCGTTCGGGCAGCACCACGTCGTACAGGTACGGGCTGTTGGCCGTGCCGCCCAGTTCGAGGGTCACCCCCTTGGACTGGCCGTTCAGCAGGTTGAGCAGCTTGTCGCCCTGCTCGCCGGGTACGGACATGACGGGGATGGTCGCGCTGTCGACCGCGGTGATCCACAGGCCGAGCGTGGTCTTGCGGTAGACGAGGACGTAGGCGGCGCCCGCCTTGGTGGCGTTGGCGACCGCTTCGTCGGGCCAGCCGTCGGGCGCCAGGCCCACCAGCACGGCCTTGCCCTTCACGTCCAGGCCCTCGAAGTCCTCGGCCGTACCGGCCCCGGCGGACACCAGCCGCACCTTCCGCTTACCGTCGATCTTGACGGGCCAGCCGGTGTACGTGCTCGCGTACTCCGGGTTCAGCGTGACCCGTTCGGGGCTGGTGACGCTCGCGGTCAGCTTCGTCTTCTCCAGCCGCCAGCGGCTGTAGAACTCGAAGAGGCCCTCGGTGACCTTCTCGGTCGGCGCCGCGTAGATGTGCTTCTTCCACTTGCCCATGGAGTAGGTCAGGCCGAAGGAGCTGCCGCCCTCCAGCTCCCGGTGCCAGGAGGTCGTCACGCCCTGGGATTCCGCGTCCTTCTCCTTGGTCTGTGGCTTGATCTCGACGGCCTTGCGGGCGTCGAGGGTGAGGGAGGTGTCACCCGTCAGCTCGATCTGCGGATCGCCCACGACGCTCGTCGCGACCTCGTGCTTGCCGCTGTCGTAGACCGGGATCCAGGTGGCGAGGGAGTACGTGCCGGGCGGCAGCTGGAAGGTGTCGGAGCCGCGCACGAAGCCGAACTGGTTCTGGCTCGTGTCACTGAGCTTCTGGAGGGTGTAGAGCCCCCCGGGCGACTGCTTGCCCTCGCGGTCCAGCAGTGTGACGTTGAGGTCGTAGAGCTTCTCGGCCTTCTCGTAGGCGACGGCCGTGGTCACCTTGACCGTGCCGCCCGCGCCGTCGTCGCCGGTGGCGGTGATGTATCCGGCGTGGCGGCCCGCTGCCGCCTTGGCCGGGTCGACGGTGACCAGGGCCTTCACTTCGCCGTTCGCGGGCACGGTCACGGTGTCGGCGCCGAGGGTGAGGGAGTCGTCGCCGACCGAGGACGCCAGCTTCAGCGTCACCGGCTTGTCGGTGGCGTTGGTGTACCTGATGGTTTTGGGGTCGGCCTGGTCGGCGTCGTACGCGTACTGGCCGTAGTTGAGGACCGGGGTCCCGAAGACGTTCTGGGTGGCCGCGCGGGGTACGTCGACGCGGCCGTCGCCCTGGGTGAACGGGCCGTCCGACGCCCTGGTCCTGGCGGTGCTGGCCAGGGCGTCCTTGATCTGCCGGCCGGTCCAGTCGGGGTGGACCTCGGCGACGATCGCCGCCGCGCCCGCGACGTGCGGCGTGGCCATGGAAGTGCCGCTCGACGTGGTGTACAGGTCGTTGACGGGGGTGCCCATGGTCGTACCGGCCGCGCGGGCCGCCGTGATGTTCACGCCGGGCGCGGTGATGTCGGGCTTGATCGCGTAGTCCCCGGTGCGCGGTCCACGGCTGGAGAAGGTCGCCCACTTGTCGGACTTGTCGACGGCACCGACGGTGAGGGCGGAGTCGGCGATGCCGGGGGTCTCCACCGTCCCCTCGTACGGGCCGGAGTTGCCCGCCGCGACCACGAACAGCGCCCCGGAGGACGCCGACAGCTGGTCGACCGCCTCGCTCAGCGGGTCCGAGGGGCCGGACGCCGGGCCGCCGAGCGACATGGAGACGACCTTGGCGTCGGAGGCGGCGGCCCACTCCATGCCCTCGATGATCCACGACGAGTAGCCCTCGCCCGCGTCGTTCATCACCTTGCCGACCAGCAGCTTCGCGCCCGGTGCGACGCCCTTGTACTTTCCGTCGGACCCGGAGCCGCCGCCCGCGATGGTGTCGGCCACATGGGTGCCGTGGCCGTGGCCGTCCTTGACGGTCTGGTCCGGGACGAAGCTCTTGGAGTCGGCGACGGCGTCCTTGACGTCCGGATGGGTGGCGTCGATGCCGGTGTCCAGCACGGCGACCTTGACGCCCTTGCCGTCGTGTCCGGCCTTCCACATCTCCGGGGCGCCGATCTGCGGGACGCTGACGTCGAGGGACGCCTTGACCTTGCGGTCCAGCCAGAGCTTCCGTAACCCCTTGTCGCGGCTGACGTCGGCCCAGAAGTCCGCCGCGTCGGCCTTCCTGGCGCTGAGCGCCGCACCGTCCACGCTGCTGAGCGCGAGCGTCTTGCGCGCGCCCTCGGGGGTCGGGTGCGCGCCGTCGGCGCGGTAGGTGGCGATGACCGGGATCGAGCCGGTCTTCCGGTCGTCGTAGCCCTGCTTCACCAGCTGGGTGATGTTGAACAGGCCCGCGTCGACCCGGCCCTTGGACATCAGCCGGAGCGCGTCCACGGGGACGACGCTGATTTCCTTGCCCAGCTCGGTGGTCACGAACTCCGCGGACTCGCGGCCCGGCGCCCGCTGCACCTCCACGGCGTACTTTCCGTCGGGGCCGGTGGTGACGGTGACCGTGTCACCGGTGATCAGGGTGACCGTGTGCTCTTGCGTACGAACCGGTGGGGCCTTCGCGGCGGACCGGGACGGCTGGGCGCCGACCGCCGGGGCGGCCATGGCGGCGGCCACCACACCGGCGGCACCCACCACAGCCACGAGGCGACGCACTCTTCGCATCGGCTGGCTTCCTCCCTCATCGCATCCGACTCTCCTGTCGGAAGGTGCGATCAGAGTGGTCGCCGGGGGTGTGCGGGCTCAAGGGAATCCTGTGGCCGCGCGGTGCCAACGCCTTGATTGGCCACCGGAGTTACATGGGTGAGCCGGGTGCCGTCACGGGTGGCGGCGCTTGAGCATGTCGGCGCATTTCTCGCCGATCATCATGGTGGTGATGCACGGGTTGACAGCCACCAGGTGCGGCATCACCGAGCCGTCGGCCACCCGCAGCCCCGTCACGCCCTTGACCCGCAGCTGCGGGTCGAGCGGGGCGGCCCGGTCGTCGGGGGCGCCCATCTTCACCGTGCAGGACGGGTGGTAGACGGTGTTGTGGGTGTCGCGGATGTACGCGAACAGCTCGTCGTCGGTGTCCACGTCGGGGCCCGGGGCGAGTTCGGCGCCCGCCCAGAGGGCCAGGGCGGGGCGGGCGGCGATGTTGCGGGCCAGCCGCAGGCCGTGGACCATCACGCGGACGTCGTGGTCGTGGGTGAAGTAGCGGGGGTCGACCTTCGGCTTGTCGCGGAAGTCGCGGGAGCGCAGCCGTACGGTGCCGGTGGAGCGGGCGCGGGTGACGTTCGGGGTGAGGCAGAAGGCGTTCTCGGACGTCGGATAGCCGTGGCGGTAGGTGTTCATGTCGAACGGCACCGACCCGTAGTGGAACATCAGGTCGGGCCGGTCGAGATCGGGCTCGGTGGCGGCGAAGATGCCGATCTCCCACCACTGGGTGGAGCTGCGGACCATGGGCTGTTCGGCGTTCCACATGATGACGCCCTCGGGGTGGTCCTGGAGGTTCTCGCCGACGCCGGGGGAGTCCACGATCACCTCCACCCCCACCTCGCGCAGCTGGTTCGCGGGCCCGATGCCCGACAGCATCAGCAGCTTCGGGGTGTCGATGGCGCCGCAGGAGACGACCACCTCGCGCCGGGCGTGCACGGTGTGGGTGTGGATGAGGTCGGGGGCGAGGTAGTCGACGCCGATGCAGCGCCGGTCCGCGTCCAGCAGCAGCCGCTTGGCCTGGAGTCCGGTGCGTACGGTCAGATTGGGGCGCCCGGACATCACCGGGTGGAGGTAGGCGACGGAGGCGGAGCAGCGGGTGCCGTCCTCGCGCGCGTTGATCTGGAACCAGTGGGCGCCGCGCACCACCGTCTCGCCGGTGTTGAACGGGGTGAGGGGGATGCCCGCCTCCTCGCACGCGGCCAGCAGCGCCCGGCCGCACGGGTCGTGGGGCGGTACGGTGCGCAGGGTGACCGGGCCGCCGCGGCCGTGGTGGTCCCCGGGTGCGTCGTTGTTCTCCAGCCGCCGGAACAGCGGGTACGTCTCCTCGGCGCTCCACCCCGTACAGCCGGTCGCGGCCCACTCGTCCAGGTCCTCGGCGGGCGCCCAGAAGGCGATGCAGGAGTTGTGGGAGGAGCAGCCGCCCAGCACCTTGGCGCGGGCGTGCCGCAGGAAGCCGTTGCCCTTCTTCTGCGGCTCGACGGGGTAGTCCCAGTCGTAGCCGGACTCCAGCAGCGCCATCCACCGGTCCAGCCGCAGGACGTTGTCGTCGCCGACGTCCGAGGGACCCGCCTCCAGGAGGCACACCGACACCGACGGGTCCTCGCTCAGCCGGGCCGCGACGACCGACCCGGCCGTGCCGCCCCCGACCACCACGTAGTCGAATTCGTCCACGGGCCTGTCCTCCCTCACGGGGTCTCACGGGGTGGTGGCGGCGGCGTGCTCGGCGAGGACGCCGGTGTGTCTGCGCTGCACGAACCAGTAGTAGGCGAAGCCACCGAGGGCGACGACGCCGATGAACAGGACCGCGCCCCAGCGCAGGTACCAGTGCTGCGGACCGGTGGCGCTGTAGACCTCGGCGCGCGGCCAGGCGAGGTTGACGGACATCGCGAGGCCCCACAGCACGGCCAGCACATTGACCGGCACGCCGAAGCGGCCCAGCGAGAACCGGCCCTCGGCGGGGCGCCACTCACCCCTCAGCCGCCGCACCAGCATGGGCAGGGTGACCAGCAGATACGCCAGGTAGATCATGATGATCGCGATGCTGGTGACCACCGAGAAGATCTGCGGCTGGTCGATGTTGATGACCAGGATCGCGACGGCCACCACACCGATGAGGATCGCCGGGAGCACCGGCGTCTGGAAGCGCGGATGGACATGGGCGAGCCGGGAGCCGCCGGGCAGGTTGTTGTCCCGCGCCATGGCGAACATCAGCCGGATGCCGGCGGTGTGCACGGCCAGCGCGCACACGGTGATGGCGACCACCACGCACCACAGCATGATCTCGCCCACGGTGGTTCCCAGGGTGGTCAGCACCACGTACTGAAGGCCGTCCTCCGCCAGCGCCTTCGCGTGCAGGTTCTCCACCGCCATCAGGGCGAACAGCAGGATGAACCCGCCGATGAGGAACGAGGCGACGAGCGCCCGCAGGATGGCGCGCGGCGCGTTGCGCCCCGGATCCACGGACTCCTCGCCGAGCGACGACGCCGTGTCGAAGCCGTACATGACGTACGCGGAAGCCAGCGAGGCGGTCAGGAACGCGCCGAAGTAGCCCAGTGACTCGCCCTCGCTGCGGCCGAAGGTGTCCAGCACGACGGACGGGCCGCGGGAGAAGTGCGCGGCCAGCAGCAGGATCAGCACGATCGCGGCGACCAGCTCGATGGCCACCCCGGCGGAGTTGATACGGGCCATCAGCTTCACCCCGAAGCCGTTCACCAGGGTCGTGAACAGGACCAGGATCGAGCCGAGCACGACCGCGTTGGCCGCCCGCTCGGTGCCGCTGCTGCCGTCGCCGACGAGCTGGAACCACGAGGAGATCTGCGGCAGCGTGATCTGGTACGCGAGCGCCACCGCCGCCAGTGACACCATCGAGGCGGTCATCATCATCCAGCCGCCCAGCCAGCCGACGTGCGGACCGCCCAGCAGCTTGGACCAGTTGTAGACCGACCCCGCCACCGGATAGCGCCCCGCCAGCTCGCAGAAGCACAGCGCCACCATCAGCTGGCCGAGGAACACCATCGGCCAGGACCACCAGTACGCCGGGCCGCCGTGTGTCACGCCGAAGTAGAAGAGCTGGAAGGTGCCGGTGAGGATGGAGATGTAGCTGATCCCGGCGGCGAAGGTGTGGAAGTTGCCGAGCGTGCGCTTGAGTTCCGGCCGGTAGCCGAGTTCGGTGAGCGAGTCGTCGTCGTGTGCGGTGCCCGCCCGGGGGCCGGGGCGGGGTGGTTCGGTGGGATCGGCCGCCGTCACGTGAACCACCGCTGGGGGCGGGGCGCGGTGTTGCGCCAGATGTGCTTGGCCTCCTGGTACTCGTGCAGCCCCGCGGGGCCCAGCTCACGGCCGATGCCCGACTGCTTCATCCCTCCCCACTCGGCCTGCGGGACGTACGGGTGGAAGTCGTTGATCCAGACCGTTCCGGCGCGCAGCCGCGACGCCACCCGGTGCGCCTTCTCCGCGTCCTGCGTCCACACCGCGCCCGCCAGCCCGTACACCGTGTCGTTGGCGAGCGCCAGCGCCTCCTCCTCGTCCCGGAACCGCTCCACCGTGAGCACCGGGCCGAACGACTCCTCCTGCACCACCGTCATGTCCGGCGTGCAGTCGTCCAGCACCGTCGGCAGGTAGTAGTGGCCGCCGGCGAGCGACGGTTCGTCGGGCGGCGCGCCGCCGCAGCGCAGCACCGCGCCCTCGTCGATGCCCGCCGCCACGTAACTGGCCACCTTGTCGCGGTGCGCGGCCGAGATCAGCGGGCCGGTGCGGGCGTTCTCGTCGAACGGGCCGCCGAGCCGGATCGCCCGGGCGCGGGCCACCACCTCGTCCACGAACGCGTCGTGCAGCTGCTCCTGGACGAGCAGCCGCGCACCCGCCGAGCACACCTGCCCGGAGTGCAGGAACACGGCCGTCAGCGCGTAGTCGACGGCGGTGTCGAAATCGGAGTCGGTGAAGACGATGTTGGGGTTCTTGCCGCCCAGCTCCAGGGCGATCTTCTTGACCGTGGGCGCGGCCGCCGCCATGATCCACCGTCCGGTCACCACCCCGCCGGTGAAGGACACCATGTCCACGCGCTCGTCCGTGACCAGCGGCGCGCCCGTCGTGGACCCGGCCCCCAGGACGAGATTGGCCGCGCCCGGCGGCACCCCCGCCTCGGCGAGCAGTCGCAGCAGCCCGATCGCGGTGTGCGGGGTCAGCTCGCTGGGCTTGAGGACGAACGTGTTCCCGGCGGCCAGCGCGGGCGCCACCTTCCAGGCCGTCTGGAGCAGCGGATAGTTCCACGGTGTGATCAGGGCACACACCCCGGCCGGCTCGTGCACCACCCGGCTGTCGATCTCCGGGCTGCCCGTGTCCAGCACCCGGTCCGCGCCACCGGTGGCGACCAGATGGCCGAAGTAGCGGAAGCACCCCGCGATGTCGTCGAGGTCGTACTCGCTCTCCACCAGCCGCTTCCCGGTGTCCAGGGACTCGGCGCGGGCCAGATCCGCCTTGTCGCGCTCCAGCAGGTCCGCCACGCGCAGGAGCAGCCGCCCGCGCTCGGCGGCCGGAGTGCCCGGCCACGGCCCGCGGTCGAACGCGTCCCGGGCCGCCGCGACGGCCATGGCCGCGTCCTTCGGCCCGGCCTCGTCCACCGCGGCCACCAGGGATCCGTCCGCCGGGCAGCGGATCTCGCGCGTGTGTCCGTCGAGGGCGGCGGTCCACTGTCCGCCGATGAACAGCTCCGGCATGTCTACCCCCTCGCTTCGGGGCTGTACGGCCGGTCGGGCGGGCTTGCGCGAGCGCCGGACGCACCCGGGCCGACGCACGGCCGACCCACACCATGAGCGTAAGTGCCACCGGGCGCCCCCGCACGGCGTACGGACCCCCGGTTGACCGCGGGCAGCGGCTCTGCCAGCATCATTCGCCTTATGGCCGGCTGGATACAGTTCGGCGGCACCCTGGTCAAGATGGCCGTGGGCCCGTCGGCGAAGAAGCGCTACCCCACCCCGCTGACCTCCCACCAGCGGTGGATGGTCTCGCTCGCGGCGATCCTCGCCGAGCGCACCCCGGGGCACTCGCATACCCTGCTGTACCCGCTCAAGCGCATCGACGCGTCGACCTCCCGGGGACGGCTCTCGGAGAGCTGGGGCATCACCACCGCGGAGGACCTGCACGGCGTCCTGCACCGGCTGGCGACCACGGGACACCGGACGCAGATGGCCGCGGCCATCGGGCACCCGCCGCTGGCCTGGGACATCGCCCGCTACGCGGACATCACCCGCTACGGCCTCGCCTCCGGGTACATCGACGAGCCCACCGCGTGGCGGCTGCTGCGCGAGGTCGTGGCGCCGGTCGCGCGCACGTACGGCTCGTGGAAGGAGTACGCGGACGACTTCATGACCGGCCGACTGGCCTGGATGCGCGCCCTCAGCGGCACCGAGGACGAGGACTGGGCGGTGTCGCAGGAGGAGACGGCGCGGGCGGTGCAGCGGCTGGTGGACCCGATGAACCAGGACAGCCCCTGGCAGCGGACCCCCTGGGAGACCATCTACCAGCCGGACGTCTGACCCGTCGCGTCTCCGGCCACCGGGCCGGGGAGAATCCTCCGCATGGTGTACGACCCCGACGCGCCCCGCGCCCTCGCCGACGAACTGATCGCCGCCCTCGACCCCCTGCCGTATCCGCGGCGCATGCGGGAGTTGGCCGCGCGGGTGCGGGCGGCCAGCGCCCAGGGCCAACTGGCCGGACTCGTCGGGGAGTTGACGGGGCGAGGGGCGTACGAGGGGCGGCTGGCCGCCGCCGCGGCCGCGATCGGCGGGCGGACCGGCCACCTGGAGACGCTGCTCACCGACCCCGACCCCCTGGTGCGGTGTCACGCCCTGAGAGGGGCCGGGGCCGGGGCGCGGGTCCGGGACGAGGCGCTGGAGGCGGCGTTCGAGGACGCGCCCGCCGCCGTACGGCGCCAGCTGATCCGGGCCGTCGTCGCCCAGCGCCGCACCGCCCTCGCCGACCGGCTGGTCGACCCGCTGCGGGAGCGCTGGGGCGACGCCGAGGCGGCCCGGCTGCTGCCCGGTTGCGGGGCGGACACCGTCGTACGGCTGCTGCCCGCGCTGTTCCATGCGGTCGGCAGCTGGCGGCCCCTCACCACCCGCCACCCCGCCGCCGTCCTCGACGAGGCCGAACGGCAGCTGACCGCGCTGCCCGTGGCGCTGCGAGCCTCCTGGTGGCTGCGGTACGCGCCCGGCGTGGCGCTCGCCGCCCGCGCCGAACCCCACCGCGTCCTGGACCTGCTGGAGCGGCGGTGCCACAGCCCGCTGCCCGCACCGCTCCGGCACCGGCTGGGCACGCTGGTGGCCGCCGACCCCGGCCGTACGGTCGATCTGCTGCTCACGCCCGAGCACGCGCAACTGCTGCGCGGCCGGGGGCTGGAACGGGCCGTGCTGCGCCGCCTCGTGAGGGCCGACCCGCCCGAACTCGACGCCCTGGGCCGGGCCCTGGCCCACGACGCCGAGGCCCTGGCGCGGCTGCTCGCCGCCCTGCCGCCCGCCCGCCGCGCCGCCTTCTTCGACGCCGCCACCGCCGAACACGACGCCTCCCACGCCGTCCTGGCACCCGCCGTCCTCGACGCCCTGCCGCGCCCGCGCCGCCAGACCGAGGCGCGCCGCATGGCCACACAGGCCCGCGAGCGCGGCGCACACTGGACCACGGTGCTCGAAGCGGTCGCGTACCTGCCGGTCGAGGAGGCGCGGGAGGAACTGCTGACGGCCACCCGCCGCCCCGCCGCGGACGACCGCGCCACCGCCTACCCGCTGCTGATCCGCAACGCCGCCCGCTCCGGCGACCCGGCCGCCGTCACCGCGCTGCTGGGGCAGTTGGAGCGGTTGCGCAACGAGCAGGACCCGGTGCGCCACGCCGCCCTCGACGCGCTCGCCGCGACCCCGCCCGCCCTGTTCACCGACGACGCCGCCGAACCCCTGGACCGGGTCGCCACCGACGCCATCCAGGCCCGTGACTCCTCCACCGCCACCCGGCAGGCGCTGCGCCGCCTCGCCGTCGCCCTGCTGCGCGAACACGCCGTCACCGGGCGGCGCGAACTGCTCGGCTGGGCGCTGCGCACCGTCACCCGGCTCGCGGGCAGCGTCGGCGCCGCCGACCTCGGCCGCCTCGACCACCAGCTGCGGCGCGGCCAGGAACACACCGTCTTCGAGGCGCTGCGCCCCTGGCTGGAGGCGGGCGCCGAACGCGTCGACCACGAGCTGACCTTCGCCCTCGCCCGCTCCCTCGGACGGCGCGCCCACACCATGCCCGAGCTTCAGGAACTGCTGTGGCAGGCCATCGCGTTCGGCCGCGGCGAAACCGCCCGCACCGCGATCGCCCAGTGGCTGGAGCCGCCCCGCGAACGGGACGACCGGGTGGCCGAACTCCTCGCCCAGGAGCCCTCGGCCGCCGTCCTGCCCCCGGTCCTGGCCGTGCTGACCCGGCGCCGCACCGATCTGCTCGACCTCGTGCTCGGCGACACCCCGCCCTACGGCCGCTTCCTCACCCACGGCACCCACTGGACGCCGCCCACCGGCCGCGACACCGCCCGCTGGCTGCCCCGCCAACAGACCGCCGCCGCCCGCCTGCTGGCCAGGGCCGCCGCCGACACCACCCTGCCGCAGCCCGAACGCGCCTCCGCGATCGCCCGCGCCGCGCCGCTCGACGAGGGCACGCCGCTGGTCAGGACGTGGGCCGCCGCCGAGGACGTGGTGCTCGCCGAGGCCGCGCTCGCCGCCCTGCCCCACACCCGCCGCCCCGGGGACGCCCTGCCGCTGCTGCTCGCCCACGCGGGCGGCGACCGCGCACGGGTGGCGGTGTACGCGGCGGCCAGGGCCGCCCGGTACGTCGCACCGTCCCGGCTGGACCGGCTGATCCGCGGCGTGCTCGCGCCCGACGGCGTCGCCACCGCCGTACCGTCCGTCCCGGCCAAGGTCACCAGCCGCAAGGAGGCCGCCCGGATCGCCGCCACCCACCTCCCCGCCCCCGACGCGGCCACCCTCCTCGCCGACGCCCAGGGGCTCCCCGGCCAGCACCCCGACGTGCAGGCCGTCTGCGTCCGCTTCGCGGCCCGGCTGCTCGGCACCAAACGCGCCTGGGAACTGCTGACCGCGGCCGCCGGCGGGCGCCGCGAACTGCGCCACGCCGTCCTGCACGCCCGGCCGCTCGACCTCCCCGAACTCCACCGCGAGCGCTACGCCCAGCTCATCCGCGTCGTCTGCGACACCGAGGACCCCGAGGTGGCCGCCTCCGGCCACGCGGCGCTCGCCCGCTGGTCGCCCTGGGCGCCGGACGCGGCCGCGCTGCTGGTCGCGGCCGTCACCGACCTCGGCAACCGGGCCAGTTGGCGGTCCGCCGCCGACGCCCTGCTCGCCCTCATGGCCGCCGCGCCCGACGGCACATCCGAGGACAACCCGCTCGCCTGGGCGCTGGCCGCCCTCGTCACCGCCGACGCCCGCACCGGCATGCCCGATGCCGAACCGGACCGTGACCGGCCCGCCCGGCAGCGCATCCGCCACCTGGCCACGCGGCTCGCCCGGCACGGGCGGACGCGGCCGCGGGAGATGCGGCGCCACGCGCTGGGCGCCGCCGAACTCCTCGCCGGGTACGAGACGTTCGTCCCCGAAGCCGCCCAGGTCCTCGTCCACGCCCTCGACCTGGACGCCCGGCCGAGCGCGCTCACCGCCGCGCTCGCCCGCCTCGCCCGGCTGCACACCTCCCGCCCCGCGCTCGCCGCCCGCACCGCCGACGTCCTGCGGGACCGGCTCGACGCGGCGTCCCGGCCGGGCGGGCGGGAGGGGCTGCTGCGCGCCGCGTGGCAGCTGGAGGAGGACGGCGGACACGCCGCCGGGCTCTTCGCCGCGGTGCTCACCGGCGTCGGCGGCCCCCGTACGGAATGGGCGGAGCCCTGGCGGGAGCGGGTGCGGGGCTTGCGGCGGCATCCGCACCCGGATGTGCGGGACGCGGCGCTGCGGCTGACGACGGCGGAGGAGTAGGGCCCTCCGCCACGAGACGGCAGCTCCTCAGCTGCCCTCGCGCCAGGCCCCCTCGCCGTAGTCGTACCCGTACGCGGGGCGGCCCTTGATGCCGCTGGTGCGGAACGGCGCGCCGTTGTCGTCGATCCGCACCGTGCCGGAGCGGTCCCCGCTCGTCCAGTCCAGCTCCAGGTACCAGCGACAGTCGCAGCCCGCCGTACGGGCGTTGATCAGCAGCACCTCCGGGTCCGACGCCGAGACGCGGTACGGGAAGCGGACGGCGGGGATCGGCTTGCCCTCGTCGTTGCCGTCGGCGGGGCGGGCCTGCGGGCGGGCGGCGTCCAGGTCGACGGAGAAGGCGCGCGGGGTGAGGGAGCCGCCGCAGCCGTTCTCCATGGCGAACGACGACCAGGCGAGCGGCGTACGGCGCCCCACGACCCGTACGTGCAGGGCCCGCAGCACGACCGCGGACTCCGCCCGCCCCTGAACGGTCGCCTCGACGTTGGTGGTCCCGCCGTGCACCGCGGCATGGGCGGCGGCCCAGGCCGGGGCGTCCCGCTCGGTGGGCGGCGGCGCGACGTCGGCGGGCGGCCGGTCGATGAGGTAGCGGTGGTCGCAGCCGTTCTCCCAGACGTGGGAGCGGGTGCTGAGGGTGAGGGGCAGGCGGGTCGAACCGTTCCGGGGCGGGCGGGACGCGCCGGGCGTGGCCGCCGTGTCGCCGTCGCGCCGTCCCGGCTTCCCGCTGTGCGGCGCGCCCGACCGCGGCCCGTCGCCGCTCTCCTCGCGGTCCAGATG
>NZ_RIBZ01000818.1:0-14728 GCF_003721215.1 Streptomyces botrytidirepellens | reverse complement strand
TGCACGCCCCACATGTGGTCCCGGAAGTGGCGCTTGATCTCGCCCACGACGGTCGGCACGGCATAGCTCGCGAAGGCGCTGCCGCGGTCCGGCTCGTACCGCTTGACGGCCTTGACCAGGCCGAGCATCGCCACCTGCCGCAGATCCTCCGCGGACTCACCGCGGTTGCGGAACTGCCGGGCCAGCCGCTCCGCCATCGGCATCCAGGCCCGTACGACATCCTGCCGCAGCGCCTCCTTCTCGGGCCCCTCGGGCAGAGCGGCGATGCGCCGGAACTCGGCGGCGGTGTCGGGAGCGTCGTCGTGCGAGTGCTTGCTTCGCGTGCGTACAGCAGTCATGCGCCGGTCTCCCTCATCGTGTGGTCGGTAGCACCGTGGGAGAAGAGCCGACTGCCTGGGGTGCCGGACAGAGCACACCCCGAGCAGCCGAACTGCTCCCGTGGGCGTGCCTCCGGTCCGAAGCACGTTGATGCGCGTGCCCGGCGCGAGGACCCCCAAACAACCTCGTCGGTTCAGGGGGTGGCGATCGGCGGAACGTCGAGGACGGGGCCGGTGACGGACACCGCGCGCACCTCACCGAGCGGCTGGTCCGGCTGGAGGGGCGCGGGCTCGTGCGCCGCAGGCCGCCTCCGGTCGAGGAGTGAGGATCGGCCCGTGATTCGATGGAGCCCTGCTTCCGTCCGGGAGGTCCAGGGCAATCCATGATCCGACGAGTACTCGCGGCCGCGGTCAGCCTGGCCGCGCTGGCCACCGTCCCCTCGGCCGCCCCCACCGTGTCGCGCCCGTTGACGGTGGCCACCGCCAAGGGCGTGGTCGAGGGCGCCGCGGCGAACGGGGTCGGCCGGTTCCTCGGCATCCCGTACGCCGCGCCACCGGTCGGCGACCGGCGCTGGCAGCCGCCCGCGCCCGCATCCGCATGGCCCGGTGTCCGGTCGGCGGACCGGCCCGGTGCGGCCTGCGCCCAGACGGCCACCGGCGGTGGCGCGGGCACGAGCGAGGACTGCCTGCACCTCAACGTCTACGCCCCCGAACGGCGCACGGACCGTCCGCTGCCGGTGCTGTTCTGGATCCACGGCGGGGGCTTCATGAGCGGTTCGGGCGACCTCTACGACGGCTCACAGCTCGCGCGGACCAACAACATCGTGGTCGTCACGGTCAACTACCGGCTGGGCGTGTTCGGCTTCCTCGACCTGCCCGGGCTGAGCGCGCGGGGCGGTGGCAACTACGGCCTGCTCGACCAGCAGGCGGCGCTGCGCTGGACCCAGCGGAACATCGCCGCGTTCGGCGGGGACCCCGGCCGTGTGACGGTGTCGGGCGAGTCGGCCGGTGGCCAGTCCGTGTGCGCCCTGATGGCCTCGCCCCCGGCCCGCGGCCTGTTCGACCGAGCCATCATGCAGAGCGGCGGCTGCCCGAGTCTCACGTCCGCGCAGGCCACCGCGCGGGGCAAGAGCTACGCCACCGCCGCGGGCTGCGGTGATTCCGCGGCGGCCGTGTCCTGTCTGCGGGCCAAGCGGCCGGACGAGTTGCTGGCCGCCGGGCGCGACTTCGGTGGCATCCTCAACGGCCCCCTGCCCGTGTCCGGGGTCCCCGAACTGCCCGTCGCGCCGGGCGTGGCGGTGCGCTCCGGCAGGTTCGCCGACGTCCCCCTCCTCATCGGCACCAACCGCGACGAGATCCGCAAGTGGGCGCTGCCGTTCGCGCACGCCAGCAAGGAGCAGTACGAGCGGGTGATCGGGCAGCAATTCGGCCCCCACGCCGCCGGGGTCCTCGCCCGCTACCCCTATGACGCCCGCAACCGCACGTACGGCGCGGCGTACCCCCTGGGGGCGCTGTGGACCGACAGCAGCGTGTTCTACGGGATGGGCGGCTGCCAATACCAGCGCCTGGCGGACCAGTTCGCGTCCCGGCAGCCCCGGACGTACTTCTACGAATTCGGCGACCGCAACCCGCCCTCGCACAGCCCCGCCCAGCCCGGTTTCGCGGCGGGCGCGGCCCATGCCGCCGAGCTTCCCTACCTGTGGCCCAGCATGTCCCCCACGCCACTGACACCGGAGCAACGGCAGCTGTCGCGGGCGATGATGCGCTACTGGGGCGCGTTCGTCAGGGACGGGCGCCCCACGACAGACCACCAGGCGCCGTGGCCGTCGTACCGCGACGCCAAGCTCATGTCGCTGCTGCCCGGCGACCGCAGCAGGGCGGTCAACTCCGGGGCGTACGCGGCACGACACCAGTGTTCGTTCTGGAACGGGATCGACTACGACTGGCTGACCACCGACCCGATGTACCTCGCCCGGCGGGCCGGGGTTTCCGCACGCTGAACCCCGGCCCGGGTGGGGGTCACCGGTGGTGTGTCGCGAGGGTGGCGATGTCGATGACGAAGCGGTAGCGCACGTCCGAGGCGAGGACCCGTTCGTACGCCTCGTTGATCTTCTCGGCCGGGATGACCTCGACGTCGGCGCCCACGCCGTGCTCGGCGCAGAAGTCGAGCATCTCCTGCGTTTCACGGATGCCGCCGATCAGCGATCCTGCGAGTGTCCGGCCCTGCATGAGCAGGGAGAACACGCTGAGCGACAGCGGCTCGGCGGGTGCGCCGACGTTGGCCATGACGCCGTTCACGGCCAGCAGGCGGAGATAGGCGTCGAGGTCGAGCCTGGCGCTGACCGTGTTGACGATCAGGTCGAAGGTGCCCGCCAGCTGCTCGAAGGTGGCCGGGGCGCCCGTGGCGTGGTAGTGGTCGGCTCCCAGGCGCAGACCGTCGTCCTTCTTCTTCAACGACTGCGACAGGACGGTGACCTCGGCGCCCATGGCGTGCGCGAGCTTGACGGCCATGTGGCCGAGGCCGCCCAGTCCGACGACCGCGACCCTCTTGCCGGGGCCCGCTCCGAAGCGGCGCAGCGGTGAGTACGTGGTGATGCCCGCGCACAGCAGCGGTGCCGCCTCGTCCAGGCCGATGCCCTCGGGGATGCGGACCACGAAGTCGTCGTTCACCACGACGTGGGTGGAGTAGCCGCCTTGGGTGACGGTGCCGTCCTCGTCGATGGCGCCGTAGGTGAGTGTGTGCCCCTTCAGGCAGTACTGCTCCTCACCCCGTCGGCAGGGCTCGCAGGCCCGGCAGGAGTTGACCATGCAGCCGACCCCGACCCGGTCGCCGACGGCGTGCGCGGTGACCTCGGAGCCGACCTCGGTGACGATGCCCGCGATCTCATGGCCGGGGACGATCGGGTAGGTCTGTCCGCCCCATTCGCTGCGGGCGTGGTGGATGTCGGAGTGGCAGATGCCCGTGTATGTGATCTCGATGAGCACATCGTGCGGGCCGACGTCCCGGCGCTCGATGGTCGTGGGGGTGAGCGGTGCGGTGGCGGAGGTCGCGGCGTAGGCGTTGACGGTGAGCATGATTCGGTGGTGCTCCTTGCTGCGTGCTGTGGCCCGAAGGGGCCAGGTGTGTCGCCGCCCTCCACTCTCCGTGGCATCGGCGCACGGTGGCAGGCCGCGCTGTGCCGGGGAGTGGCGTTCGGGGGAGTGACAGACCCCCCGTCATCGCGGGTGAGAGATCCTCCGCGGAGGCCGCACGGCCCCCTGAGCCACTGACTCATGCCGACGGCCGTCATGCCGTCTTCCGCCATTGGAGGGACCCTGAGCCCACCATCCCTACCCGAAGGGCAATATACGGAAGTAGCCGGGCATATCCGGCCAGCCAGCCCAGCAAGGAGACCCCATGCGTATCCAGACGGCCCTGTCCACGCTCGCCCTCGCCGCCGCGGCCCTCACCGTCGGCGCGACCGGCGCCGCGGCCGCCGACGGACCGGATGTCAACGTCTACAACTCCGGCAACACGGCCTTCCCCGGCCTGTGCGCCAGCAACCAGTTCTCCTTCGTCACCGTCCCCGTCAACCTCCTGGGCGCGTCGGACTCCAGCTCGTGCGGGACCCACTGATCGGCACCGATGGCGGAGTACTCACACGCACCGGGGCCGTTCCGCGTGGCGCTGTGCCACACGGAACGGCCCCCACGGACGGGCCCTCAGCGAAGCCCACGTCAGCTCTGCGCCTTCGCGAGGAGCGCCCGTATCTCGGCCGCCGACGCCGCCCTGGCGCGGGGGCCGAGTTCCGCGACCAGGTCGGCCGGCGTCTCCGGTCCGCGCGAGTTGCTGAGCACGACGTCGAGTCCGGCATCTACGGCCAGCCGCGCGATGGTGCCGCCGATCCGTCCACTGCCGATGAGCCCTCAAGCCACGCCGGAGCAACCTGGAGGGATCCGCGCGCATTCCCTCCGCACTCCGCCCGCGGCCAGGGGCGGGCCGCGGGGTGGCTAGGGTGGATCCGTGGAGCTCCTACACCTGCGTTACTTCGCCGCCGTCGCCCAGGAACTGAACTTCTCCACCGCGGCCCGCAAACTGCACATGGCGGCGTCCCCGCTGAGCCGGCGGATCAAGGACCTGGAGAACGAACTCGGACACCGGCTGTTCGACCGCGACACCCACCATGTGCGGCTCACCCCGGCGGGCAGCGCGCTGCTGCCGATCGCCCGCGGCGTCCTGGAGCAGGTCGATTCCATCAAGTGGCGGCTGGACGAGACGACCCGGCCGCAGCGGACCACCCTGCTGCTCGGCGTGCCCACGGGCATCCACCCGGAGCTGCGCGAACGGCTCGACGCCCTCGCCGAGCGGGTCCGCGACCGGTTCGAGGTCACCCGCTGGCCGGGCGCCACCGACCGCCTGGTCGACGCGGTGTGCGACGGCAGGCTGGCGCTGACCCTGGCCCGGCTCCCGGTCGGCGGCGACCCGGCGCTGGAGCAGCTACCGGTGATGTCGGAACGGCTCGGCGCGGTCGTGCCCCGCGACAAGTTCCCCGGGCGGGAGTCGGTGGCGCTCGCGGAACTGGCCGACCTCGCCTACGCGGGCTCCCCCGCGGCGGGGACCCACGCGTACTTCCGCGGACTCGACCAGCAGCTGTCCGACCTCGGCATCAAGAAACGCATCACGCTGAACAGCGCCACATTCGACGGGGTGTCCGAAATCGTTTCGAGCGGTCTGGCGTTCTCCCTTTCCATGCTGGATCCGAAAAGCCCCATGCAGAATTACCGCCTGGACAATGTGGCCGTCCTCCCCTTCTCCGATTTCCATCCCCGCCTTGAGACCGGACTGCTATGGCGTCAGGACCGCGCCCACGGCGGTGACCTGGAGGAAGTTGCCGCCACTGCCCGGGAGATATTCGCCGAGCCGCTCCACGTATAGCTCCCGCGGAGCGCCCTGAAGGCGGTATGACCAGTGTGGTCACACCGCCTTTCGCAACATGATCATTCCGCTCCCCGCCCCACCCTTGTTAATTTGATTTCCAGATACACACATGTGGTGAGGCAAGGAGTGAAGGCACACACGATGACGGACATCACGGACACCATCGCCGGTCCCCTGGAAGGCGTGCGCGTGATCGACCTGTCGACCGTGGTGATGGGCCCCTACGCGGCCCAGATCCTCGGGGACCTGGGCGCCGACGTGATCAAGATCGAGTCGCCCGCCGACACCGTACGAGTGGGCCACTACCGCACCACACCGGGCATGACGGCGCTGAATCTCAACGTCAACCGCAACAAGCGCAGCGTGGCCCTCAACCTCAAGGACGAGCCGGAGCGCGAGCGGGCGCTCGAACTGATCGACACCGCCGACGTGCTGATCACGAACATGCGGCCCGGCGCGCTGCACCGCCTGGGGCTGTCCTACGACGACATCGCCTCCCGCCATCCGCGCCTCGTCTACGCGCACGCGCAAGGGTTCCGCAGCGACTCTGACCGGGCCGGCAACGCCGCCTACGACGAGACCGTGCAGGCCGCGTCCGGCCTGGTCGACATCGCCGACCGGGCGCTGGGCGAGCCCGTCTACCTGCCCACCATCATCGGCGACAAGGTCTCCTCGCTGACCATCGCCTACAGCGTGCTCGCCGCCCTGCTGCACCGGGACAGGACCGGCCGGGGCCAGCTCGTCGAGATCCCGATGACGGACACGCTGATCGCGTTCAACCTGGTCGAGCACCTGGCGGGACACACCCACGAGCCCGAACTGGGCCCCACCGGCTTCCCGCTGTCGATGGCCAAGGGGCACAAGGCGGTGCGCACCAAGGACGGTCTGGCCTGCGTGATCCCGTACAACCCGCGGAACTTCCGCGACTTCTTCACCGCCGCCGGACGCCCGGACCTCGCCGAGGACCCGCGCGTGGGCGGCGAGGCGATCGACAGCGCCGACCACGAGGACCTGGCCGCGCTGATCGACGCGTGCGCCCCGGCGCTGACCACCGCGGAGTGGACGGAGGTGTGCGCGAAGCACAGCATCCCGATGGCCCCGGTGCTGGAGCTGGACCGCGCCCACGAGGACCCGTACGTCCGCGACGGCCACCTCCTCGACACCGTCGAGCACCCGACCGAGGGCACGCTCCGCACCATCGGCATCCCGATGCGCTTCTCCGCCACCCCCGGCACGATCCGCCGTCTGGCGCCGGTCGCGGGCCAGGACACCGAGGAAGTCCTCGCCGAGTTCGACGCCGCCCGCTGAGCGACGCCGACGCCTTCGTCCACCCCCGAGGAGGAGAACCGAGATGACCACCGCCGTGCAGCCGTCGGCCGCCGGCCCGATCGCGGACGAACTGACCGCCGACTTCTACCACTACGAGTCGCTGCTGCCGGACGAGGAGCGCGCGATCCTCCTCAAGGCCCGCTCCCTCATGCGCGACCGGGTCAAGCCGCTGGTGAACGAGAGCTGGGCGCGGGGCGAGTTCCCGCGGGAGCTGATCGCCCTGTTCCGCGACAGCCGCCTCGCCGGGCTGCCCTACGAGGGCTACGGCGCGCACCGCCCCGCCGTCAGCAACCTCCTGTCCGGCATGCTCGCCCTGGAGACGGCCCGCACCGACGCGTCGGTGTCCACCTTCTTCGGCGTCCACAACGGCCTGGCGATGTACTCCATCCACGCAGGCGGCGACCAGGAGCAGCGCGACCGCTGGCTTCCGGCGATGGCCGCGATGGACAAGATCGGCGCGTTCGCCATGACCGAGCCGCTCGGCGGCTCCGACGTCGCGGGCGGCATGCGCACCACCGCCCGGCGCGAGGGGGACACCTGGGTCCTGAACGGCGCCAAGAAGTGGATCGGCAACGCGACCTTCGCCGACTACGTCGTGGTGTGGGCCCGGGACGTCGACGACCACCACGTCAAGGGCTTCGTCATCAAGAAGGGCACGCCCGGCTTCAGCCCGGCGAAGATCGAGAACAAGCTCGCCTTCCGGATCGTGGAGAACGCCGAAATCACCCTGACCGACGTCCGGGTGCCGGAGGCCGACCGCCTCCGGAACATCGGCTCCTTCCGGGACGTGGCGGAGATCCTGCGCGCCACCCGGAGCGGAGTGGCGTGGCAGGCGCTGGGCGTGATGGTCGGCGCCTACGAACTGGCGCTGGACTACGCCCGGGAGCGCCACCAGTTCGGCCGCCCGATCGGTGGCTTCCAGCTCGTGCAGGACCTGCTGGTCAAGAGCCTGGGCAACATCACCGCGTCCTGGGGCATGCTGGTGCAGCTCGCCCGGATGCAGGACGCGGGCATCTTCCGCGACGAACACTCCGCCCTCGCCAAGGCGTTCGTCACCTCCCGGATGCGGGAGGTGGTGGCCTGGAGCCGGGAGATCTTCGGCGGCAACGGAATCCTGCTGGACCACGACATCGCCCGATTCTTCGCCGACGCCGAGGCCATCTACTCCTTCGAGGGCACCCGGGAGATGAACACCCTGATCGTCGGCAAGGCGATCACCGGCCGGAGCGCCTTCGTGTGAGTCCGTGGCCGTCTGTGTGAGTCCCCGTCAGCGGAGCCGGTCGACACGGCGCTCGTCCCACACCGGCTCCGCTGTCTCGCGGATGACGCCGTCCGAACCGAAGACCAGGAAGCGGTCGAAGGAGCGCGCGAACCAGCGGTCGTGGGTGACGGCCAGCACCGTGCCCTCGTACGCCTCCAGACCCTCCTGAAGCGCTTCCGCCGACTCCAAGTCCAGGTTGTCGGTCGGCTCGTCCAGCAGCAGCGCGGTCGTCCCGGCCAATTCGAGCAGCAGGATCTGGAAACGGGCCTGCTGGCCGCCCGAGAGCCGGTCGAAGAGCTGGTCGCCCTGGCGTTCCATCTCATACCGGCGCAGGGCGCTCATCGCCCTGCCCCGGTCCCGGGCGTGGTCGGTCCACAGGATCTCGACGAGTGTGCGGCCGGTCAGCTCGGGGCGCGCATGGGTCTGCGCGAAGTGGCCGGGCACGACGCGCGCGCCCAGTTTCCACTCCCCCCGGTGAGCGACGTCCTCACCGGCCAGGAGCCGCAGGAAGTGGGATTTACCCGATCCGTTGGACCCCAGAACGGCCACTCGCTCGCCGTAGAAGACCTCCAGGTCGAAGGGGCGCATCAGCCCTTCCAGCTCCAGCCCCCGGCAGGTCAGCGCCCGGACCCCGGTGCGTCCGCCCGCCAGCCGCATCGTGATGTCCTGCTTGCGCGGTGGCTCCGGAGGCGGGCCCGCCTCCTGGAACTTCCGCAGCCGGGTCTTCGCCGCCTGATAGCGCGACGCCATCTCATCGCTTCGCGCCGCGTACCGCTGCATGTCCAGCACCAGACGCTTCAGCTGGGCGTGTTTCTCGTCCCAGCGCCGACGCAGTTCCTCGAACCGTGCGAACCGCTCGTCCCGGGCCGTGTGATACGTGGCGAAACCACCGCCGTGGACCCATACGTCGCTGCCCGCCGGGCTGGGCTCGACACTGACGATCCGCTCGGCCGCGCGGGACAGCAGTTCCCGGTCGTGGCTGATGAACAGCACCGTCTTGGGTGTCTCCCGGAGCCGCTCCTCCAGCCACTGCTTGCCCGGCACATCCAGGTAGTTGTCCGGCTCGTCGAGCAGCAGGACGTCGTCGGGGCCCCGCAGCAGCGCCTCCAGCACCAGTCGCTTCTGCTCGCCCCCGCTGAGCGTGCGGACCGCGCGCCACTGCGCCTTCTCGTACGGCACCCCGAGCGCCGCCGTGGTGCACATGTCCCAGAGGGTCTCGGCCTCGTAGCCGCGCGCCTCGGCCCAGTCGCTGAGCGCTTGGGCGTAACCCATCTGGGCTGCCTCGTCGTCCCGCTCCATGACCGCGAGTTCCGCCTCGTCGACCGCTCGGGCGGCCTGGCGCAGCGCGGGCCGCGCCACCGAGACCAGCAGGTCCCGCACCGTCCGCTCATCCCGCACGGAACCGACGAACTGCGGCATCACGCCCAGTGAGCCGCTGACGGTCACCGTCCCCTCATCGGGTTCCGTCTCGCGGGAGAGAAGCCGCAGCAGGGTGGTCTTGCCCGCTCCGTTCGGCCCCACCAGGGCGGCAACGGTGCCTTCGCCCACCCGGAAGGAGACGTCGCCGAGCAGCAACCGCCCGTCCGGCAGGAAGTAGGCGAGATGCGCGGCCTCCAGATGTCCCATGGCCCGGCATTCTCTTGTCGCCGCGCCATGACCGGCAAGGCATTTTCTTGAGACGGAGTGAGTGATTCCATTCTTACTCACCGCAAGATCGAACATGTGATTCACATCACACGCTCTATCTTCGCACCTCTGCGCCATGATGCCTCCGGGTTGAACCCGAACAGAAATACGGCGCATAGCTTTCTTCAAGGACTCCACGACGTGGCGGGGGTGCTGACCGTCCATGAAATGGGCGTGTTCGGGGCAGCCTGCCTGCGGCAACAGCTCGGCCTTCCCGGGAACACCGACGCCAAGACGGCCCTTTGCTTCCGGGACAAGTATCCCCAGAAGAGCAAGCTGCCACCCGGGATCAGACGGGCGCGCTGCCGGCACATATCCGGCGATACGCCGTTCACGGAACTCGCCGACGAGCTGGGCGACGTGTTCGTCGTCAAACCGGCGACCGGGGCGGGCGCCCTGCGCACGAGCATCGCCCGCTCCCCGGAGGAATACGCGCGCGCCCTGGAGGTCTTCTCGGGCCGGTCGGATGTCGAGATCGTCGCCGAGCCCTTCGTCGACGCTCCGGAAGTCTACGTCGACGGCATCTGGAAGAACGGCGCCCTGCACTGGTCGTCCATGAGCCGCAACCACATCGCACCGCTCAGCGCCGTCCAGGGCGGCATCCTGGCGGCCCACATTCTGGACAGAAGGCAGCACTCGGAACTTTTCCAGCAAGCGGGGGCGCTTGCCGGGCAGGGGTCAACAAACTGACCTTCGGCGTGGATCTCTTCGATGTCGAGATCAGCCTCGCGCTCGGTGAAGAGGTGACCGTCGACACCCCGGAAGGCACCCCGGAGGGCACCCCACCGGAGCGCTTCTACGGCTACATCCTGCTGCGCCGCCCCACACAAGGCACGCTGACCCAGCGGGATTTCGAGCGAAACTTCCGTTTCGACGAGATCCAGTATTCCTCGTCACCGGATACGCCGGTCGGGCCGTACGGCCGCATCGGTGAGGCGATCGTCTCCGACCAGGACGAGCTGAAACTCCAGCAGACCATCGAAAACATCGTGCGATTCAACGAGGTTGGCAGCGCCCAGAGGAAAGGGTCTCACCCCGATGTCTGATCAACTTCGTGTTTCGACACTTCCGATGCTGCTCGAGCGTGCGGCTCGTGACACCTCTCGAGGAATCACCTTCGTCGGCGGTTCGTTCCTTTCCTATGCCGAGCTGAGGGAATGCGCCCGCCGCATCGCTCAAGGGTTACGCGATGGCGGCACCGCACCGGGCCACCCGGTGCTGATCGCGGCCGATGACCCGGAGAATTTCTTCCGCGCCTTCTGGGGATGTGTGCTGGCCGGTGCCGTGCCGTGCCCGGTCGCGCCACCGTCGGACCCGTCCCGGTGGCAGACGCAGCTGGAGCATCTGCGCACCCTGCTGGACGACCCGCTGATGGTCGTCTCCAAGGCGTTCAGCCTCCCCAGCACGACAGCGGTGACAGGAAGAACACATTACTCGGCGCGTATGCGGGAAAGATAGACGCGATACGTGCCGGAGAATTGCTCATTGACTTCCCGTCACGACCGGGACCGCATCAGCGGCTGGATGCGCGTACCGAAGTTCTCGATGCCTTCGAGGAAGTCGTCGAACACCAGCATGATCCCCTTGGTGCCGGAGACCCCGGCGACCTCGTCGAGCATCGCCGCGACGGTTTCGTACGAGCCGACGAGCGTGCCCATGTTGAAGTTCACGGCGCCCTCGGGCAGCGAGATGGTCCTGGCGGTCGAGGAGCCGTCGGAGGTCGTGTCCGTGGCCGTCTCCCCCGCCATGTACGCCAGCGCCGCGTGGTCGGCGTTGTCGTGGTAGTCCTTCCACTTCGCCTGGGCGGCCTCGTCCGTCTCGTCCGCGATGACCATGAACAGCGAGAGCGCCCCGACGTCGCGGCCGGTCTCGCGCGCCGCCTCCACGAGCGTGGCCGTGGTGTCCGACAGCGCGAGCGGGGTGTTGATCCCGCTTCCCAGGATGAAGTTGTACTCGGCGTGCTCGGCGGAGAACTTCATGCCGGTGGTGCTCTGCCCGGCGGCGACGATGTCGATGTGGCCGTTCGCCGGTCCGGGGGACAGCACGCAGTCGTCCAGGGTGTAGAACTCGCCCTTGAAGTTGCTGACCCCGTCGTGCCACAGCTCCTTCATCACGGTGACGTACTCCGCGGCCCGGGCGTAGCGGTTGCCGAAGTGGTCGTCCCCGGGCCACAGCCCCATCTGGGAGTACTCGCCGGGCGCCCAGCCGGTGACGATGTTGACGCCGAACCGGCCGGGGGCGATCGAGTCGACCGTCGTGGCCATGCGCGCGGTGATCGCCGGGTGCAGGGCGAGGATCGGTGTCGAGGCGTACAGCTTGATCCGCTCCGTCACGGCGGCCAGGCCCGCCATCAGCGTGAACGACTCCAGACAGTGGTCCCAGAACTCGGTCTCGCCGCCGAACCCCTTGAGTTTGATCATCGACAGGGCGAAGTCGAGACCGTGCTCCTCGGCCTTCTGCACGATGGCCTTGTTCAGCTCGAAGGACGGCATGTACTGCGGAGAACTCTTCGAGATGAGCCAGCCGTTGTTGCCGATGGGGATGAAGACGCCGATGTCCATGCCGCTCCTGAACGATCCCGTTGGGTGGTCCGGTGTGATCCTGCGTGTGATCCGGAACAGCAACCGTGCCACGCGATGCCGGTGGATGATCAAGTCCGCCTCGCCGACGGCGGAGTTCGTGGCAAGATCATGACCGAGCTCGCCGAGCCGGGGATCAGTGGTGGTGGCCGTGCCGTCCGAGGGTTTCCACGGGGGTCGCGCCCGGGCGGGTCCACTGCGGTACGGGGCGGCTGGTCGGGCCCCAGGTGGCGTTCCCGTCGGCGTCCGTGCGCCAGTACCAGCAGGCCTGGCGGCCCACGGCCGGGTGCCCCTCGCCGACATCGCCGATCACGGGCCAGCCCTCGGGGTTGTCCTCCCACGCCTCGCCGCGGCCGTAGGGCGTCATGTCGAGCAGGCCGAGGGAGCCGTTGACCCGCTCGTTGCCACGGCCGGTGGTGGAGTAGGTGAGGAACACGCGGTCGCCGTCGCGCAGGAAGCACGCGAGGTGCCCCATCTCGCCGCCGACCGGCGCGTCCACGCCCCGTACCGAGTACCAGGGCTGGGTGTAGCCCATGAACTCCACGTAGCGGGCCACCTCGTCCCACGGGCCCGTGGTCAGGATGGCGAACGAGACGCCCCGGGCGTCGAGGTAGACGGCGTCCCGCACGTGCCAGGCCGTGGTGGTGCAGCCCTCGCACTGCCCCTGGTGCGGCGCGCCGTCGTACCACATGTGCTGGTAGACGACGAGCTCGTCGCGCCCCTGGAACAGGTCGAGGAACGGGACCGGCCCGTCGGCGCCGGTGACCTCGACCGTCCCGTCGAGCTCGACCATCGGCAGCCGCCGCCGGGCCGCGGCGATCGCGTCGCCCTCACGGGTGTGCGCCTTCTCGCGGACCAGCAGCTCCGCCCGCGCCGCCTGCCAGGTGGCCAGGTCGACGACGGGCGGCTTGCCGGGGAGGTTGCTGCTCGCGTTGCCGGGCGTGGTGGTCATGGTGTCCTCCGCGGTGTCTCGTGCCGGGCAGCGTACGGCGTGCTCCGACGCTCACCAGTAGAGACGCGCGGCCCGGCCGGAACTCATCGCGCCAGGCGGCCCCCGAGTCCGGGCGCGGCCGTCAGGAAGGTGTCGAGCACCCCGTCGGCGACGCGGACCGGGCCCTCGGGGCGGGTCTCGCCCGGGATCGTGCGGATCCGCCCGGCCTGCGCGGCCAGCGACGACGACTCGGCGAACCAGCGCTTCGCCTGCGCGGTGTCGCCGTCGAGCCGGGCGCCCAGCGCGTCCAGGGTGCGTTCGAACGCACGGCCCCACAGCGCCAGCGCGTCCAGCCAGGGCGCGGTGTCCGCCACGAAGCCGCGGTCGGCCACGCCCGCCCTGATGGTGGCCGACGCGGTGGCCAGCAGCGCAGCGGAGGGCCGCAGGGCGTTCAGCGCCGCCCGCTGCCGTCCGGCGTCCCAGTCGGTACGGAACCGGGCCAGCCGGGCGGCCAGTTCGGGCGCCTGGGGCTGCCAGGGTTCGTCGCCGAAGGTGGGCGCGAGGTGCTGGGTGTCGAAGAAGGCGAGCAGCGGGGACACGGTGGCCGGGCCCGGATCGTCCCCGGCCAGGTACGCGGCGGCGGTCCGCCAGGTGCGGTCCGGGTTGTACGCGGTGTCGTTCCAGGCGAAGTCCGCCCCGCCGAACAGGGCGACCTTGCTGGCGGCGGCCTGGTTCATCGGGTTGAGGACCAGACCGGAGAGCTGCTGGTGCAGACCGGGCTCACGGGCGTCGTACGGGGCGAGCAGCAGTCGGCCCTCGGCCTGGCCGTAGTCGTTGACGGGGTAGTTGTCCCAGACGAACACCTTGCGTCCCCACACGGCGGCGGCCCGCGTGGCGTCGGCCACGGTGATGCGCGGCGGCACCACATCGGTGCCGGTCCACATGACCTCGACCCGCGGGTCCAGCCGGTCGCGCAGGGCCTTCTTGTACGCGGTCTCGGTGACGTCGCCGTACTCGGTCGGCACCGTCTGGAGCGGTGCGGTGCCCTCGCGGGCGTCCAGGAACTCCTTCTGCACCCGGTTCAGCAGATCGGCCTGCGCCTCGCCCGCGGCCCGCTGCGAGGGCTCGCCGTAGGCGGCGCGGTCGGCGGCGCAGTTCCACCGGGTGTAGCTGATGTCGTCCAGCGGCACCGAGAAGCTGCGCACCCCGAGGTCGTACAGCGCCCCCAACTTGGCCTGGAGCGCCGTGAACTCGGCCGGATCGCTGTAGCAGAGGGAATTGCCGGGGGACAGTGCGAAGGTGAACCGTACGTGGTGGCCGATCGCCTGCCGGACCAGCTCACCGAGCTGGGCGAGCTTGTCGGCCGGGTACGGCTCGCGCCACTTCTCCCGGTGGTACGGGTCGTCCTTGGGCGCGTAGACGTACGTGTTCATCTTGACGTCCCCGTAGAACGCCAGCTGGTCCATGCGCTCGGCGTGGGTCCACGGACTTCCGTAGAACCCCTCGATCACGCCGCGCAGCGGCATCAGCGGATGGTCCACGACCGCCACCGAGGCGATCCTCTTGGCGCCGGTGACCAGCTGACGCAGCGTCTGCGCCGCGTAGTACGTCCCGTCGGCGTCCGCGCCCGCGAGCGCCACCGCCCTGCCGCGCGCGGCGAGCGCGTACCCCTCCGCGGGCAGGTCCGCGGGCACCCGGCCCCCGGCG
>NZ_RIBZ01000817.1:0-14659 GCF_003721215.1 Streptomyces botrytidirepellens | reverse complement strand
GCCTCGTGCACGGCTTCGGCGCCGCGCAGCGCCGACGCCGCGATGTCCCGGCGTTCGCGGGCCCCCGCGCGGGCGAGGGCGGCCCACTCCAGGACGGCGTCGGCCAGGCCGGGTTCCCCGGCGGCTGCCTCCGGCAGCGGGTGCGCGTCCAGTTCGGCGGAGCGGCCCGCGGCCTGGGCCATGCGGTGGGCGAGCGCGAGGAGCCGTTCGTCACCGCCGATGACGCGCTTCTCGGCGGCCCGCCGCTGCTCGGCGAGCCGCTCCTCGACGGCGGCGAAGCGGCTGGTGTCGAAGAGCCTGCCCAGCAGCTTGGCCCGCGCCGGTTCGTCCGCGCGGAGGAAGCGGGCGAAGTCGCCCTGCGGCAACAGCACCACCTGGCAGAACTGATCCCGGCTCATGCCCAGCAGCTGTTCGATCTCGGCGCCGATCTCCTGGTGCGAGCGGCTGAGCGCCTTCCAGGTGCGGGAGTCGGCGTCGTAGGCGCGCAGCAGGCTCTGCGCCTTCTCCTTCGTCACCCCGGTGCCGCGCTTCTTGGGACGGGGCTGCTCGGGCCGCCGGGTGATCTCCAAGCGCCGTCCGCCGACGGTGAGTTCGAGGACGACCTCGGTCGGGGTCAGCGGGTCGGCGTGGTCGCTGCGCAGGGAGAGCCCGCTGCCCTGCCGGGCGCCGGGCACCTGCCCGTACAGGCCGTAGCAGACGGCGTCGAGGACGGACGTCTTGCCCGCGCCGGTGGGCCCGTGCAGCAGGAAGAGCCCGGCGGCCGACAGCTCGTCGAAGTCGACGTGCTGGGTGGCGCCGAAGGGGCCGAAGGCGGTGACGGTCAGCCGGTGGAGCCTCATCGCGGGTCCTCCCCTGACGTCCTGACGGCTTCGAGGGCGTCGCCGAGCAGCACGGACTCCCCCGCGTCCGGGCCCCGCCCGCCCCGTACGTGGGCGACGAAGTCCTCGGCGATCTCCCGGTCGGTGCGGCCGCGCAGCCGCTGCGCGTAGGACGCCAGCGGGTCGTCGGGGGGCCGCTCCGGGTCGAAGACCAGGCTGAGGACGTGCGGGAAGCGCGCCGCGAGCCGGGCCATCGGCTCGTACGGCCGCACCGGGTCGGTCAGCGTCGCCTCGACCCACGCCGTCTCGTGCCGGGCGAGGTCCGGGTCGGCGAGCAGGTCCTCCAGCCGCCCCCGGAGGCGGGCCAGCGGGCGCGGTACGGGGCAGTCGACGCGCTCGGCGGCGGAGAGGCCGCCGTCAGCGCCCAGTTCCACGAGCCACATGGACTTGCGGTGCGCGGCCTCGGAGAAGGAGTACGCGAGCGGCGAGCCCGAGTAGCGGATCCGCTCGGTGAGGGTCTGACAGCCGTGCAGATGCCCGAGCGCCACGTAGTCGACGCCGTCGAAGACGTCGGCGGGGACGGAGGCGACTCCGCCGACGGTGATGTCCCGTTCGCTGTCGCTGACCGCGCCACCGGTGACGAAGGCGTGCGCGAGGACGACGGACCGGGTGCCGGGCGGCCGGGTGGCGAGGTCGGCGCGCACCCGGTCCATGGCGGCGCCGAGGACCGCCGGGTGTCCGGCGGCGGGCGCGCCCAACGTCTCGCGCACCAGGCCGGGTTCGAGGTACGGCAGGCCGTAGAAGGCCACGTCGCCGTGGCGGTCGGCGAGGACGACGGGGATGCCGCACCCGGCGGGGTCGGTGCGCAGATGGATCCCGGCCCGCTCGATGAGCCCGGCGCCGACGCCCAGCCGCCGGGGCGAGTCATGGTTGCCGGAGATCATGACGGTCGGTACGCCGAGGTCGGCGAGCCGGTGCAGGGCGTCGTCGAACAGCTCGACGGCGGCCAGCGGCGGTACGGCCCGGTCGTAGACGTCCCCCGCGACGAGGACGGCGTCCACCTCCCGCTCCCGGACGGTCGCGACGAGGTGGTCGAGGAACTCCCGCTGCGCCGCGAGCAGGCTGACGCGGTGGAAGGACCGTCCGAGGTGCCAGTCGGAGGTGTGCAGAATTCTCAACGATCGACTCCGACCCGCACGCTTGTCCTTCCTCCGCCCCATTCGGTCAGCAACGCGCCCGTACCGGATCAGCGCTACGGGCACCGACCACGTTAACCGCGATCGGTGCCCGGGTCCGCACGGACCTCGCTTTTGTACCCGTGTGTACCTGTGTTACCTGCGTGTCTCGTCCCACCGGTGGTCGTCGAAGAGGTCGACGCCCTCGGGGTAGCCCGTGCCGTAGCCGTCGCTATAGCCGTGGCCATCGCCGTAGCTGTGGCCGTCGCCGTAGCCGTCGTGGTGGCCGTTCACCGGACGGGGGTCGAGGTAGTACCACTCGGCCGTCGGGCCGGGACCGGCGGAGGGGTCGGCCATCGGTTCCGGACCGCTGGACAGGGACCCGCCGAACGGGTCGCCGGACCACGCGCCGGTCGCCGCGGCTGCCTCCGGCTGCCGCGCGGGCTCCTTGGCCGCCTTCGGCGCGTTCAGTTCGTTCGGCATCAGCAGTTCCACCCGCACGCCGGGGGTGGCCCGCTTCTGGGCGACGAACTCCTCGACCTGGTTGCGGCAGGCGTGATCCAGGTGGGTGACACCCATCAGATCGAGCCGGATCCGCTCCTTCTCAGAGGCGCCGACGGCTTCGAGCGCGTCGATGAGCTTCGGCAGCCGCAGGAAGGTGGCGTTGCCCTTCATGACGACCTTGGCGGTGTCGCCCTCGATGGTGTGCTCGACGGAGGTCTGCGACATCCGCAGCGCGGCCAGCACGATTCCGGCCGCCAGCCCGATCAGCACCCCTTCGAGCAGCGCGGTGGCGACGATGGCGAGCGTGGTGAGGGTCATCACGATGAACTCGCCGCGGTCCTGGTGCCACATCTTCGGGAACTGCTCGGGGGCGAGCAGCTTCCAGCCGCTGTGCACGAGGACACCGGCCAGCACCGAGATCGGGATCAGGGCGAGGACGCTGGGCAGCAGCAGGGCGAAGGCGAGCAGCCACAGGCCGTGCAGCGTGCGGGAGAGCCGGGTCTTGGCGCCGGACTGGACGTTGGCCGAGCTGCGCGCGACGACGGCGGTCATGGGGAGCGAACCGAGGATGCCGCAGATCGTGTTGCCGGCGCCCTGGGCGATCAGCTCGCTGTTGTACTGGGTGCGCTTGCCGTCGTGCATCCGGTCGACGGCGGCAGCCGTGAACAGGCTCTCCGCCGAGGCGATGACGGTGAAGGTGACGATGGCGGTGAGGATCGCGGGGTCGGCGAGCCCGGCGAACTGCTCGGGGCCCGGGACCTGGATGGCGGCCAGCAGATTGCCGACCTGGAGCGTCTTCACCTCGACGCCGGGGAGCGCGGCGATGCCGATGCCGAGGCCGACGGCGACCAGCGCGGCGGGGATCTTGTTGACGGGCCCCGGCACCTTCTTCCAGACGAAGCTGAGGACGACCGTGGCGATGCCGAGCCCGGCGGCGATGGCCGCCTGGGGGTTCGCCAGGGTGTCGGCGACGAGTCCGGGGAAGGCGAGCATGTTCTCGATGGGCGTGCCGGGGGCCTTGTTGTCGGCCAGCGGATACGACTGGCTGACCATCAGCGGCAGGCCGATACCGGCGAGCATGCCCTGTACGACGGCGACGGAGGTGGCCTGGAACATCCGGCCGAGGCGGATCAGCCCCAGCGCGATCTGGAGGATTCCGGCGCCCAGCACGATCACGCCGAGCATGGCGATGCCCTGCGCCTCCACCGTCTCGGCGACGAGCGCGGCGAGTCCGGCGGCGGGCCCGCTCACCTGGAGGGTGCTGCCCGGGGTCATGCCGACGACGAGGCCGCCGATCACGCCGGTGATGATGCCGAGTTCGGCGGGGGCGCCCGAGGCGACGGCGACGCCGATGCACAGGGGCAGGGCCACCAGGAAGACCACGAGCGAGGCGCTGATCTCGGTGCCGAGGTTGACCCCGGCGGTCTTGCCGCCCTTGGGAAAGAGCCCCTTGGCGTCGCGTCCTCCGGTCCCGTCCTCCGCTCCGGCGCCCGTGCGGGTGCCGGGTTCCGCCCCGGTGGCGGGGCCAGCACCGGCCCCGCCACCGGGTGTCTTAACCATCCCTTTCACTGTGTCGAACGTTTCCGTAGCCGGCCCGCTTCTGTCGTCCGGCGTGTGGGCCGGGGTGTACGCCGGACCGTGGGCCGGGCTGTGGGCCGGGGCCGGGCTCTGGGCCGCCCAATCGTCGACGTATATCGGGGGACCGGCCGTTTCCGTGGGGGCCCGGCCTCGTGCATGCCGTCCTGTCGTCATGAGTGCACCCGGAAATCGCCGTCCGCTTCGAGTTCCCACAACTCGGCGCTGTCGACTTGGTAGAACCAGCCGTGCAGCCGCAGTTGGCCGTTCTCCAATCGGCGCCGGGCGGCCGGGTATTCCCTGAGCGCATCGAGCTGATTACGGACATTCAACTGGGCCAATTCCTTGAGGCACGGGTCCTCTTCGGCGGAGCCGAGCCTCGGGGTCAGTCCGGGCCGGGCGACGTCGAGCCACGCGCCGACCCCGGGCATCCCGGACAGATCCGCCCCGGAGGCCAGCGCTCCCATGGCGCCGCAGTGCGAATGGCCGCAGACGATGACGTCCTGGACGCCCAGCACCTCCAGCGCGTATTCGATGGTGGCGACCTCGCCTGAGACCAGGTGCATACCGTGCGGCGGAACGATGTTTCCCGCGTTGCGCAGCTCGAATATCTCACCGGGCCGGGCCCCCGTGATGAGCGCCGGAATCACCCGGGAATCCGCGCAGGTAATGAAGAGGGCCTGTGGAGATTGCCCGTCGGCAAGCTTCCGGTATTCGCCGCTGTCGAAATCGACCCGGCTCCGGAACGAGCGGGCGTGTTCGAGGAGAGTCTGCATCGTGCCTCCCTGACGGGTGATTGCTACCAGATGCCATTCACCGTAAGGAGGCATGTGTCAGGCGAGGGCTAAACGAACACTAGAGCATTGCAAGTTCTTCGCCAATATTCGGGGCCGCACTCGCAACATTACAAAAACCGGGACGCGGATCCGGCGCTGCGGTAGACAGGACCCATGACCGTACGAGCACTGCTGATCGAGGACGACGAGACGATCGCCGAGCCCCTCGTGGAGGGGTTACGGCGATACGGGCTGACGGCCAGTCATGTCGGCACGGGTGCCGCCGGGCTGGAAGGGCCGTACGGGGACATCGTTCTGCTCGACCTGGGACTGCCGGACATGGACGGCATCGACGTCTGCCGCGGCATCCGGCAGGTCTCCGACGTACCCATCATCATGCTCACCGCGCGCGGTGAGGAGGCCGACCGGGTACTCGGACTGGAACTGGGAGCGGACGACTATTTGGCGAAACCATTCAGCATGCGGGAGCTGATCGCCCGCATCCGCGCCGTCACCCGTCGCACCCAGCGCACCGAGACCGCACCCACCGTCCCCACGGCGGCATCCCCCACCGCCACTCCTCCCCCACCGGTCTTCGAACCGGAACCCACCCCCGCCCCGGCGCCGGCACCCGTCCAGCACCAGACGCTGGAGGGCCAGGAGCCGCTGATCGTGGACCGCAGGACCCGGCAGGTGTGGGTCGGCGGCACCCCGGTCGCCCTCACCCCGAAGGAGTTCGAGCTGCTGGCCCTGCTCACCGAGGATCCCGGCGCCGTGTATTCGCGTCAGCAGATCCTCGACCGGGTGTGGGATCCGCACTTCCACGGGCCGACCAAGACCCTGGACGTGCACATCGCCACCCTGCGCCGCAAGCTCGGCGACCCGGCCTGGATCCAGACCCTGCGCGGCGTCGGCTTCCGGCTCGCCGTGCACACCGGTGTTCCGGAGGCCGCCCGGCCGTGACCCGTCGTCTGCTGCTCGGCTATCTGAGCCTCGCCGTCCTGGTTCTGCTGTGTTTCGAGATCCCGCTCGGCTACATCTACAGCCGTTCCGAGAAGGAGCGGGTCATCTCCGCGGCCGAGGACGAGGCCGAGTCGGTGTCCGCGTACGCCTCGCTGTCCATCATGGCGGGCCGGCAGGACCGTGAACTTCCGACGCGGGTCAAGCACTGCGCCGAGCGCATCGGCGGCGAGGTGCTCATCGTGGCCGCCGACGGCAGAGTGCTCGCCACCTCCCATCAGCTGGCCGCCGAGGAGGGGCGGGACATCACGTCCCGGCCCGAGATCGCGGCGGCGCTGGGGGGCCGTGACGCGGTCGACGTACGGACCTCCACCATCGGCGGGGTCAGCTATCTCTCGATCGCCCTGCCCGTCTCGCACGGAAACCAGCTCCAGGGCGCGGTCCGGCTCACCGTCCCCACCGACGCGGTGCACTCCAAGGTGCACCGGGCGTGGCTGCTGCTGGCCCTGGCCGGGCTGGCGATCCTGACCGGGGCCGCCGCGGTGTCCCTGGTCTTCGCCCGCTGGACCAGCCGCCCCATCGTGGAGCTGGAGCGCTTCGCGCACCGGCTGGCCGACGGCAAGGCCCCCACGCCCGCCCCGGCGACCTCCGGACCCCCCGAGGTCCGCAGCCTGGCGGCCACCTTCAACCAGACCGCCGCCCGGCTGGCCCATCTGCTGGAGGCCCAGCGCGCGTTCGCGGCCGAGGCGTCCCACCAGCTCAAGACGCCGCTCGCGGCGCTGCGGCTGCGCCTGGACAACGTGGAATCCGACGTCCCCGAGCACGCCCGCCCCCAGCTCGTCGCCGCGACGACCGAGACGGACCGGCTGGCCCGTATGGTCGAAGGGCTGCTGGCGATGGCCCGGATGGAGGAGGGCGCCGTGACCCCGGAGCCGATCGACCTGGACGAGCTGTGCAGGGAGCGGCTGCGCACCTGGACCCCGCTGTTCCAGAAGCACCACGCCCACCTCGTCCTGCGCGGGCTCCCCGTCGGCTACGCCCTCGCGGTGCCCGGCGCCGTGGAACAGATCCTGGACAACCTGCTCTCCAACGCGCTGCGGTCGTCGCCGCTGGGCAGCACCGTCACCCTCGACGTCCGCCACCCGGCGCCGGACCGCCGCCATCTGCACCGGGACGGCCGCCCCACCTGGGTCGAGGTGCACGTCATCGACCAGGGTCCGGGCATGACCGCGGAGCAGCGCCGCCGTGCCTTCGACCGCTTCTGGCGGGCCCCCGACTCCCCCAAGGGCGGCACCGGCCTCGGGCTCTCGCTGGTCCAGCGGCTGGCCCACGCCAGCGGCGGCGAGGCCACGCTGAACGCGGCACCCGGCGGCGGGCTGGACGCCGCCGTCCGGCTGCGGTCCCCGGCCCGGCCCGGTGGTGGCCCGGGACGCCCGGCCAGAATGCACCTGCGCCGCAAGCCCGTCCCGGAGCCCACCGCCCAGACTCCGGTCTGAGCCCGGGGCAGGCCCCGGGGCGTGTCCGCACAGTCGCGTCGCGCCTCAGGGAGCCTCTTCGTATGCCTCGCCGCCCAGTTCCAGTCCGGCCGTCCCCGCGGTGGCGTCCGCGAGCCAGCCGCGGAAGGCCGCCACGTCCGCCTCGGGCAGCCCCACCTCGATGGTCACCGCCTCCGCGTACCGGACGTCCCGTACCACCCGGCCCGTCGCGCGCAGGTCGTTCTCCAGCTTCCCGGCCCGCTGGTGGTCGACGGTGACGGTCGCCAGCCGGAACCGGCGGCGGGTGACGGTGCCCAGCGCGTCCAGCGCCTCGCCGACCGCTCCGCCGTACGCGCGGATCAGCCCGCCCGCGCCGAGCTTCACGCCCCCGAAGTAGCGGGTGACCACGGCCACCACGTACCGCATCTCCCGGCGCACCAGCATCTGGAGCATCGGTACGCCCGCGGTGCCGCCCGGCTCGCCGTCGTCGCTCGCCTTCTGTACGTCGCCGTCGGCGCCGATGACGTAGGCGTAGCAGTTGTGGTTGGCGGTGGGGTGCTCCTTGCGGACGCGCTGGATGACCTCCTGGGCCTCCTGCTCGGTCGCGGCGGGCGCGAGCGTGCAGAGGAAGCGGGACTTGTTGATCTCGACCTCGTGCACGTCTTCGCGCGCGACCGTCCGGTACTGCTCCTGCATCCGGCCAGCCTACGCTGCGGCTTCTTCATCGGCGGTGGCCAGGAGTGCGGCGTGGGTCGCCGCGGTGAGGACCGCCGCGGCCAGGGCCCATGAGATCCAGTTGCCCGGGTTGGGCAGCCACTGCCTGCCCAGCGCGACCGGGTAGACGACCGCCGCGTAGACGGCGGGGACGGCGTGCCGCACGATCCCCTTTCTGGCGGCGCCGAGGAACAGGGGCGGCGCCAGCAGCCCGGCGGTGAACACCACGCCCACGACCCACAGCGCGCGGTGGCGGCGACTGGTGTACATGGGGGTGGTGGAGGACGCGGGGGCGGGGAATGGGTTCACGTTCACCTCTCGGCGGTCGGTGTACGGGTCATGGGCATAGGCACGGATCGATCATTTGGCCGATTTCTCACTCCCCGAACTCCAGTTCCGATGAAATGTTCGAGGGAGTCGCTAACCGCCCGGTTCGGAGCGGAGGCAGCTGAGTGCGCGCCGCGCGCTCGCGGCTCCGATTCCCTCCAGATCGCGTAACTGCTGGGCGGAGAGACTGGACAACCGTTCGACACTGTCGACACCGGCGCGCAGCAAGGTGTTGGCCAGCCGATGCCCGAATCTGTCGTGTCCCAGTACGTCGAAGAGTTCGCCGCCCTCGCATGAACAACCGGCCTCCCGGTCCAGCGTCCCCGGCACCTTTTCCCGTACGCGGCACGCGGAGCACACATCGATCACCTGGCCATCGCGGAGGGTCCTGGCCCAGCTCAGCGGGACCATCGCCGCTCGCGCCGCGCTCACGGTGTCGGTCGCGTCGGATGTACAAGTGGCGCCACAGATGTCACATCGAATGGTGATCGAATGACTCATGTGAGCATGATGGCAGACACGGCGCCAACCGGCTTTGCACACCGATACTTTGCGACGCCTCGGCCCTCCACAACATTCCCCGGATCTCGCGCGTCCCACCCCTGAAACCGTGGTACTCGGCGAAATGCTGCCCACCGGCACATGCGTTTCTCACGGTGCCTTCATTACAAATGCGACTGTTACAGCGCCCGGAGGGGTGAAAACGTGAGCCGACAGTGGACAGCGCAGAGTCCGGGGGGATGCGCGCGCTGGGCGTAGGAAGCGTGAGGAAGCGTCTCAATTCCCTCGGATGAGGCGCCTGAGAAGGCCCTCGCCCCAGCGGTCACACCCCTTTGATGCCTGCCGGGTGCTGTCACGGAGCCCTGCCCGGGGCTCACTTGACCGACAACGGGAACGGCTGGGTGATGACAATCAACGCCACTGGGGACGGTACGGCCGACGCGAAGGGCCACCGGAAGCGTGGATGGCGCGTGTCCGCGGCCGTGGGCCTGGCGGCGGTGCTGACCGGCGGGGGGATCGTGGCGTTGCAGGCGACCGGATCACCCGCGCCCGGCGGCCGCTCGGCGCCCGCGGCGAACGTCGCCTCGCACACCGGGCCGCTGACGTCGAAGGAGACCCGGGAGGCGTCCCGGATCGCCGTCGGGACCGAAGACGGACAGCGGGGCGAGAAGAAGGACACCCAGGGCAAGAAGAACGACGGCGGGGAGAAGAACGCCGCGGGCGGTGCGGGCGCCGAGGTGCTGGACACCCGGCGTCCGGCGCGCGCCAAGTCGGCGGCCGCTTCCACCCCCGACAGCGAGGCCGAGGTCCAGCTGTACGACTACGCCTCCGACAGCCTGATCACCCGGCTCGTCGATCTGCGCTCCGGCAAGGTCGTCCGCTCGACCCGCCAGCAGGAGGTCCAGCCGCCGCCCACGCCGGCCGAGGTCCGGCAGGCGGTGAAGGTCATCCTGGCCGACCGCCGTCTCGGTGACGGGATGCGCGCCTCCTACCGGGCGGAGACGAAGAAGCGGCTGACCTCGCCCTCCCAACTGCTGGTCCAGGGCATGTCGTTCCTCGGGTCCCGTGCCGAGGGCGTGAAGGGCGCCGAGCAGGTGTCGCAGTGCGGCGCCCACCGGTGCGTCCAGCTCTTCGTGCGCATTCCGGGCGGCAAGTGGATCGACACCAGCAGGATCGTCATCGATCTCTCGGCCGGGCGCACCGCCGTCATCGGCCTGTGAGGGGAGCTCAGTTCGTGTTCAGTTCGTTTCGGCGTGCCCGTGTGCTCCTGGCCGTGGTGGGTCTGCTGACGCTGTGGGTGCCGGGTCCCGCGTCCGCCGCTCCCCGGAAGGCCCCGGCGGCTCCCGACTGCCCCAAGGCCAACCGCATCGACCAGACGCTCAAGAACGGCGCCCGCTGGCAGATGTGCTGGAACATCGACCGCCAGACGGGTGTGGAGCTGAGCGATGTGACGTACACCCCCAACCGGGGTACCCCGACGCGCGTCCTGAAGAGCGCGTCGATCGCCGAGGTGCACGTGCCCTACGACAGCGGCCAGCCGCGCTTCTACGACGTGTCGTCCATCGGCCTCGGCGACCTCGAACAGGGCACGCTCACCAAGCTGTCGAAGGACGACTGCCCCACCGGCAAGCTCGGGAACTACCGGGACACGCCCGTGATGTGCAGTCAGGAGCAGCCGCGGCCGTTCGCGTACAAGAGCGCGGTGGAGAAGAGCGTGCGGCACGGGACCGATCTGACCGTGTTCTCGGTGTCCGAGATCGGCTGGTACGACTACATCATGGAGTGGCACTTCTCCGACGACGGTGCCATCACCCCGCGCGCGGGCGCCACCGGATCCCTCTCGCCGTTCGCGTTCTCCGACGCGACCAGCGGGTGGCCGACGGGGGTGGGCTCCCAGCGGTTCAGCGAGAACCACTCGCACAACATCTTCTGGCGGCTGGACTTCGATGTGAACGGCCAGTCGAAGAACGTCGTCGAGCAGTACGACTTCGAGGGCAGCGGCACCGCCAAGCGCACCATGAAGCGCACCGAGCTGTCCAAGGAGACCGGGGCGGACCTGGCGCCCGCCCGCTTCTGGCGGGTGGTGAACCCGGCGGCCGAGAACGACGACGGCCACCCCATGTCGTGGGAGATCGACAACGGCGACAGCGATCAGTACCGGGGCCCGGGCGACACCGAGAAGTTCACGCACCACGACGTGTACTTCTCGCAGTACCGGGCGTGCGAGCGGCTGGCCTACGGCAACACCGCGAAGGGCTGCGCCGCCTCGGTGGACAAGTACACCAACAGTGAGAAGGTCACCGACCCGGTCGCCTGGGTCAGCGTCGACTACCACCACGTGCCCCGGGACGAGGACCAGGACCCGATGCCCACGCACTGGCAGAGCTTCCGGATCGTCCCCCGGGACGTCACGGCCACGAGTCGGCTGCCGTGACCGCCCCGATCCGTTTTCCGTCCCCACCCTTCGCGGCAAGGAGTGCACAGTGTTACACCGGCCCATGGATACGTCCGGAGACAAGCGGCGGCCCACGGCGCCCCACCGCCTCGAGGACCGCCTCCACGCCCTGGCGCGGGCCCATCAGGTGCCCGGAGCCCAACTCGCCGTGCACAGCGGCGGAACCACCCGCGCCATGCACACCGGGGTGCTGGACTCCATAACCGGGGAGCCGTTCACCGCCGGGACGGCGGTGCCCATCGGCTCCCTCACCAAGTGCTACACCGCCACCGTCGTCATGCTCCTCGTCGCGGACGGCGACGTGGAGCTGGACGACCAGCTCGGCGACCATGTGCCGGAGCTGCGGCGGGCCGGGCCGCCGTGCACCGTACGACAGGTGCTCAGCCACACCGCCGGGCTCGCGTCCGGGCCCGACTCCGACCATGTCGCCGCGCTGACCACCGCGCGCTATCTCCAGGCCCACTGCGCCGACGGCACGCTGGTGATGGAGCCGGGGACCGACTTCTCGTACTCCAACGCGGGCTATGTCGCGGCGGGCCGGCTGATCGAGACGGTCACCGGGATGAGCTGGCAGGACGCCGTACGGTCCATCCTGCTGGACCCGCTGGGCACCGTGCCGTCGTTCATCGGCGCGCCCGGTACGCCCGAGCGGCAGGCGGCGCGCGGCCACTCGGCCAACAAGGCGTCGGGCCGGACCCGGCCGGTGCGGCAGAACCTCGCCCCGGCGGAGGCCGCGGCCGGTGCCCTGATGGCGAGCGCGCCGGACCTGGTGGCGCTGGCCCTGGCCCACACCCATGACGGGCCGGGCGGGCTGCTGCCGCCGGAGCTGGCGGAGGAGATGCGGCGGCCGGTGCCCGGTGCCGACCCCGGTGTCCTCGCCGACGGCTGGGGGCTGGGGTTCGCGCTCTTCGAGCAGGGAGAGACGACCTGGTTCGGGCACGACGGGAACGCCCAGGGCACGTCCTGCTATCTGCGGGCCGACCCGCACACCGGCACCGTGGTCGCCTTTACCAGCAACTCCAACAGCGGCGCCGACATGTGGCACGAACTGAGCGCCGAGCTGGAGGAGTTCACCGGCATCCCGGTCCCCGGGACCCCGGCCCGGCCACGCCCGGCGGCCACCCCCATGGCCGCGACGGCGCAGTGCACCGGGACCTATCTCAACGGCGACATCGAGTACCAGGTGACGATGAGCGACAGCGGCACCCTCGCCCTGTCCGTGGACGGTGACGTCCCCGCGCCACTGGTCTGTCACGAGGACCTGACCTGCGACCTGGTGGATCCGTCCTCCGGGCGCCGGATCCCCGGTGGCCGTTTCGTGCGCGACCCGCGCACCGGCACGGTCGACCGCATTCAGCTCTCGGGCCGGATGGCCCGCAAGAGCGTCTTGGTCTGAGGTTCGAGGTTCCCCACCGCACACTCCCCACCGCGGCCGTCTCCCCCGCTTTGCCACGGCCGCGCGCGGCGCCTCATCACCCGAGTTCCACCCTTTCAACCGCTCTGAAGGGCCGCACCGACATGATGGACCACTACGACAACGCATCGGGTTCGGCGTCCTCGTCCGAGGACCCCCCGGGTCTGCCTCCCGCGGCGTGGAACGCCACGTCACGCGCCGTCTCCCGCGTACCGCTGGGTGAGCTGTTCGCGTCCTGGGCGGCCCGTACCCCGCGAGCCGCGGCGCTGGTGGCCGGGGACCGGACGTGGTCGTTCGGTGAGGTCGACGCCTGGGCGAACCGGCTGGCCCACCACCTCATCGGGCGCGGTGTGGGCCCCGAGCGCGTGGTGGCACTGGTCCTGCCGCGCTCGGCCGAACTGGTGGTGGCCGAGCTGGCGGTGGCCAAGGCCGGGGCCGCGTTCCTGCCCGTGGACCCCGCGCACCCCGAGGAGCGCCGGGCCATGATGCTGGCCGACGCGCGGCCGGTGGTGGTCCTCGACGATCCGGAGCACATCCGGGCCGTGACCGGCCCCGAGCACACGCCCGGCGACGCGGACCGGCTCGCGCCGCTGCTGCCGGAGCACCCGGCGTACGTCATCTACACCTCCGGCTCCACCGGTGTGCCCAAGGGCGTGATGGTGCCGCACACCGGACTGGGCAACTTCGCGGCCGCCACCGCCGACCACTACCAGGTGCGGCCGGGCGACCGGGTGCTCCAGTTCTCCTCGCCGAGTTTCGACGCCTCCGTACTGGAGCTGTGCTCCTCCCTGCTCGCCGGGGCGGCGCTCGTGGTGCCCCCGGAGGGCCCCCTGCTGGGCGCCGAACTGGCCACCGTGCTGCGGGAACACCGGGTGACCCACGCCCTGATCCCCCCGGCGGCCCTGGCGACGGTGCCCGCGGAGGAGGTCCACGAGGGGCTGCCGGAGTTCCGCACCCTGATCGTGGGGGCGGAGGCGTGCCCCGTCGATCTGGTGGACCTGTGGGCGCCGGGCCGGCGGATGGTCAACTCCTACGGCCCGACCGAGGCCACCGTCGTGGCCACCTGGACGGACGCCTTGGAGGCGGGCTCCGGCAACCCGCCGATCGGCCGTCCGCTGCCCAACACCCGGGTGTACGTGCTGGACGAGGCGATGCGGCCGGTGCCGGTGGGCGCCACCGGGGAGCTGTACATCAGCGGCGCGGGAGTGGCGCGGGGCTATCTCGACCGCCCGGGGCTGACCGCGGAGCGCTTCGTCGCGGTGCCCTTCGGGCCGCCCGGCGCCCGGATGTACCGCACCGGTGACCTGGCCCGCTGGAACACCGACGGCGAGGTGGAGTTCCTCGGCCGGACCGACCACCAGGTCAAGGTGCGCGGCTTCCGCATCGAACTGGGCGAGGTGGAGGCCGCGCTGGCCCGCCACCCGGACGTCCGGGCCGCCGTCGTCACCGTCCGGGAGGATGAGCCCGGGCTGAAGCGGCTGGTCGGCTATGTGGTGCCCACCGGCGGGGCCACGCCGCCCCGGGCCGCGGAGCTGCGGGCCGCGGTCGCCCGGCTGCTGCCCGCGCACATGGTGCCGTCCGCGTACGTCGTGCTGGACGCGTTCCCCCTCACCCCGCACCGCAAGATCGACCGGCAGGCGCTGCCCGCCCCGTCCGCCACCGCGGAAGGGCACTCCCGCCACATCGCCCCGCGCACCCCCGCCGAGGCCGCTCTCGTCCAGGTCTGGACCGAGGTGCTGCCGGTGGACACCGTGGGCGTCGAGGACGACTTCCTCGGGCTGGGCGGCGACTCCATCCTCGGCGTGCGGCTGCTGTCCCGGCTCCGGGCGGAGCTGGGCGTGGAACTGTCGCTCCGGGAGCTGCTCGACGCCCGGACCGTGGCGCGGCTGGCCGCGCGGCTGCCGGAGGAGGCCGCCGAGGCGCCGGAGGCGCCGATCCCGCCCGCCCCGCGCGACCGGCCCCTGC